>JAIRPM010000108.1 GCA_031257075.1 Spirochaetaceae bacterium | reverse complement strand
ACGCTCCAGCGGAACAGGCACACAAAGAGCAAATCCAGGATGATATTCAAGGCGTTAGCGGCTGCCAAAAAATAAAAGGGCAGCTTAGACTGCCCTACGGCGCGCAGTATGCCGGCGCCGATATTATAAGTCATAGAGACCGACATTCCGGCAAAATAGATACGGATATATGCCAGGGTGGACTGGTAAATATCATCCGGGATATTCAGCAGATTGAGAAACACCGGCGATAACACTATTCCAAGAAATGATAAAATTAGTCCTCCCAAAAACGCGCAAGGCACAGCGGTATGAACAGCCATAGACAATTTTTGGTTGTCCTTTGCGCCAAAATACTGGGAAATAATAATAGTTGCCCCGGTTGAAAGCCCTATGAAAAAATTAACCGGAAATTTTACCAGGCTGTATATAGCATCGATGGATGCAAGGGCGTTTTTTCCGGCGAATTGTCCTATGATAACCGCGTCTGCCGTTGTGTAAAGCTGCTGGAAAAGGCTTCCCGCAAAAACCGGCAGGAAGAAAAAAATAATTTTTTTCCAGATAACCCCTTCAGTTAGATTATATCGCTTTTCCATTTTTCCATTCCTTGTTTTAGGTCTTCCGCAAAAAGTTTTTTTTGAATGCGGCCATCAGCCATAATTACCGCCGAATGGCAAAAAAACCGTACAAGCCTAATGTCGTGGGATATCATGATGATTGAAAATCCGAATTTTTTATGCAGCGCTCTCAGTAATTCCATGATTTGCGTCTGTATCTTTATATCCAGAGAAGAAACTGCCTCGTCGCAGATAAGAATTTCTGGTTCCAATACAAGCGCCCTGGCAATGGCAATGCGCTGGCACTGTCCGGTGCTCAGTTGTGGCGGACGGCGAAATTGTAGTTCTGAAGAAATGCCCGCCTGTTCCAGATAGAACCGGGCTTTTTCCTCCCGTTCATTCTTTGAGCCGATACGCAGGTACTTCAGCGGTTCTTGAACCAATTGAATTGCGTTTCGTCCCGGATTAAGGCTTGCGCGGGCATCCTGAAAAACAATTTGTATATGACGGCAAATTTCCCGCCTTGCTTTTGCTTTTATGTTTGTAATATCTTTTTCCCGGAATCTGATCGTTCCCCGGTTTGGTTTTTCAAGACCGACAACACATTTTGCCAATGTGGATTTACCGCAGCCGCTTTGTCCTAGAATGCCCACAATTTCATGTTCGCGCACATCCATATTTACATCGCAAAGCGCATTACTATTACCACGGTACGCCTTGTACAGCCGCTCAATTTTTAAAATCACTTTGCTATGATCATCATAATCGAATGGCCGATGCGTCAGATTATACGCATCGAGCAACGTCTGTGTATATTGAGATTTTGGCAATGAGAAGACGTGTCCAGTTTCACCTTCTTCAATAATTTTTCCTTTTTCCAGAATAACCACTCTGTCGCTGGCCGACTGCGCTACCGCAATGTCATGGGTTATCAGCAGTATGCTTAAATCGAGTTCTTTTTTAATATTGTTTAAGATATGTAACAGATCATTTTGATTAACGATATCCAACGCCGATGTCGGTTCATCAGCTATAAGAATATCAGGCTGCAGACAAAGTATGAGGGCGATACAGACCCGCTGGCACATTCCTCCGCTCAACTGGAACGGGTAGGATTTCATGGCCCGGAGAGGGTCAGTAAAATTCAGCAGGCCAAGCATCTCAAGGCATACCGCGTCAATTTTCTTTGGCGTTCCAATATTGTGAAAACGAAGCGTTTCCCTAAAATGACTGCCTATTGTCCGCATAGGGTTAAGCGCAAGCTGGGCATCCTGATATATCATGGCGATCTTTTTTCCCCGAATCCGCCGCCAGTCAATACACGAGCTTGAAAGGTCAACGGCGGATTCGTCCCCTATATGCATAAATCCGCGGCTGATAACCGCGGATGGCGGAAGCAGGCCCATCATCGCCTTTGCGGATGTTGATTTGCCTGAACCGCTCTCGCCCAGGAGCGATAACACTTCTCCGCGGCGAAGCTCTAGGGAGAAACCGTCTAATACCCGGACAGGGGTGTTGTTCTGCATATAGTCAATGTCCAGATTTTTTAGAACAAGCACGGTATTGGGGCTCACTGTTAATCCTCTTTATATCCTCACGCTCTCAAATGGATCAAGCCTGTCCCTAAGCCCCTCCCCAATCAAATTCAAGGCAAGCACCGTCAAAACAATAAACAGTACGGGGCCTATTAAAATATGAGGCGCTTGAAAAAAGTGCGCCCTGCCGTCGGAGAGCATGCTGCCCCATTCAGGATGAGGCGGCTGCGCTCCCAATCCTAGAAAAGAAAGGGCGGATATGGACAGAATCAATGTTCCTAATTCAAATGTTGCCAATATAAATACCGGGCCAATAACTTTAGGCAGCAATTCAAAAAAAATAATCCTGCCGTCAGAAGCGCCCAGTACTTTTGCGGCGTTTACATGGGGTTCGTTTTTTGTTTGCAGGACAATACTGCGAGACAAGCGGGCAAACGGCACCCACCATACAACAATAACCGCAATGAGGAGATTTACCAGACTGGCACCAAACAGGGCAGTAAGCACCAAGGCAAAAACCATAAAGGGAAATGCCATGAGGGCGTCTACCGCCCGCATCACCACCGCGTCAATCAATGCGCGATTGAACATTCCGGTAAACATGCCCAGTGCCACGCCGACAGCCAAGGACATGCCTAATGCCGTAAATGACGATATAAGAGTTGTTCTGCCTCCGTAAAGAATGCGGGAATATATATCCCTGCCATAACGGTCTGTTCCAAAGGGATGATCCAAACTGGGGCCCGCCAGCCTGTCATGCGCGTTTGACGCAAGGGGGTCGTGTCTTGCAAAAAAAGGAGCGCCGGTAATCAGAATGATGATAATCGCAAGAAGAATAAGACCGCCGGCCAAATTCAAAGGGCATTTATTGTTCACGTTCAGTCCTTCCTTCATTTTTGCGAATACGGGGGTCTGCCAGAATATAGACCACATCAACCGCCAGATTGATGATAATGACTGCTGACACCGTTACCACGGCATACCCCTGTATCGCCGGATAGTCATGTATAAAAATACTGTTCATGGCGTAGTTGCCGATACCCGGCCATGAAAAAATGCTTTCAATTACTACGGAACCGCCCGCCAAATGGGTAAGCGACAAGGCGATAGTAGTAACAGCCGGCAGGAAGATATTACGAAAGGCGTTTTTTATGATCAGCCATTTCGATAAACCCCTTGAAACGGCAAAGACGATGTATGTCTGTCCCAACTCGGAGAGCATACCGGCCCGTATCATCCGGGTTATCTGGGGCGCTCCCACTAGGCCCAGGACAATTGCGGGAAGCCATAGCCGGCGAATATCGGCGGAACTGCTGATTTCATACACATGGAATTTTACCGAAAAAATCAATAACAAAAAAAGGCCGATTACAAAAGCCGGAACGGAAGCGAAAAAGACGCAAACGAACCGAATCATCCCGTCCTGTATTTTCCCGGCTTTCAAGGCAGTATACATACCTCCCGCGATTCCCAGCAAAGATTGTATGGCGAGAGCGGCAAATGATAAAAGCAGGGTTGCGGGTATTCGTTCTCCAATTTCTGCCGCGATTGGCCTTCCCGTGTGTATGGAGTTTCCCAGGTTAAGAGAAGCAAGATTTTTGAGCCAGCGGCCGAATTGAGTTACAATATTTTTGTCCAGCCCGAATTCCGTCCGCTTTTCCTCTATCCGCTTCCGCATAAGCTGGGTATCGTTGATACCAAGATCGCCGGGCTGCCCCAAGAGGAGCATGACGGGATCGCCAGGCGCGAGGCGGATCATCACGAACAAAACCATCGACGCAAGGAGTAACGTTATTAACGCTCCCCCTATGCGCCTAACAATCGTTAAAACCATGGGGGCGCCTTTTATTGGCTTGCAGCCTGGCTGCCAATACGAAGGCCGGCATTGACCACGTTTTCAAATTGGCGGAAATGCGGCACAAAACCGGCCAGCGAATTATTAACCGCGGTAAGTTCCGGTCTTGGGCAAAGATAGATGGCGGGAGACAGGTCCGCAATGTGCATAGACAGCTTGACCGCTAAGTCGTGCCGTTCGTCCTCCTCTGCGGCGCCTGCAATGAGATCAAGCAGTTGATTTGTTTGCTCATCATTAAACCCGCCATAATTGGCGGCGCCCTCCGGCGCGTATTGGCCTTTGAGCTGTGATGATACATTGCCGAAGGTTCCCCAGGCTTCAATAGAAGCGTCCCAGTCGCCGGTTTCACGGGCGGTTTGTATAAGGGAATAATCGCCGTGCTGCACTTTTACATTAACGCCCAAGCGCGACCATTGAATTTGAATGGATTCCCCCAGGGCTTTATCATTCCGAAAAGTTCGCAGGAACATGGCCAGTTGTTTGCCGTTCTTGTACCGGTACCCGTCTGCTCCCAGTGCCCAGCCGGCTTCATCAAGGAGTTTCGCCGCCCTATCCGCGTCAAAGGTTTCAAAATACGCCGTTCTTATTTCGGAATATGCCGGATTTGAACCAAGCCATGTGGTAACAGGCGTGCCCAATCCCTCCTCGCCGAGCCGGATCAATTCATCACGATTCAGACCCCAGCTCAGTGCCTGCCGCACTCGTTTGTCCTGAAGCTGCGATTTATCCAAATTCAGATAAATTGTCTGCGTGTTTGCGGCGGGAACGGCGCTGATATGGGCCACGCTGCTCTGCCTAAACTGCTCTATAGCGGTAAAGGGAATATTCATGACGACATGATAGCGCCCGCTCAATGCCGCCAACGAACGGGCATCGCCGTCACTTATTTCCTCATGAACCACTCTTGGAATTTCTGGTTTTTGGCCCCAATAATTTTCGTTAATCGCAAACACCATCTTTTGATGCGGTATAAATTCCGCAATCTTGTACATACCGGTGTAATCGGCGGTATCAATACTGGTATATGTATACCGAGCGTCCGTATTATGAATGACAAGCTGGGCATTGGACAAATTCTTCGTTATATCCATGTTTGGGTACTCGGTTTTGGCTTGAATAGCGTAATCAGAGACAGCGGTAAAGGCGATTCCTTCCAGATACGGATATGCCTTCATATCCAATTTACGTGACCGCTCCAGAGAACCTATGACTGCTTCCGCAGTTACGGGAACGCCGCTCCAAAAACGCGCTTCGGGGCGCAGTTCAATGAGCCATGTATAGGCATCGATTTTGGCGGCTTGCTTAGCCAGAAACGGCTGAATTTGGCCGTCAGCATCCGCTTTGAACAAAATTTCCGCCGCTCCCATGTTCAAAAGATAGTCCGCCCCAGGGTACACTGTGGGATCGAAACCAACTGCGATTTCATTACCCGCAACAATCAGTTCCTGTGATGCGGAATCGGCATCCGCTTTTTGGCGGCCGCACCCCGCAAGTGAAACTACCAGTAACGCAATTGCAACTGATGATTCAAAGAATTTTGAGTTATTCATCTTCATTCTCCTCGGTAAAGAATTTGTTAGCATTAACTAACATTCGTTAGTATAAGCTAACACCTTGCAAGTGTCAAGCGGGCCTAAGTAGAATCCAGAATTTGTATGAAGAATATCTCTCACGGAGGCACAGAGACACAGAGGGTTGCGAAAACGAAGCGCGAAACTCCGTGCCCTTGTGCCTCCGGGAAGAATCAAATTCAGAATTGCTTGGGGTGTTTTTAACCAAATTTTAA
>JAIRPM010000113.1 GCA_031257075.1 Spirochaetaceae bacterium | reverse complement strand
GCGCGCCGCTAACCGTAACCACCGGCACAACCGCCGTGGCGTGGACAACTACCAAGCCGGGGAACTACGTCTACTTCAATAAAACCGTTACCGGAGCGCTCAGTTTGCCGGTGGAAAGCCAGACTCTTTTCTCAAATACTAACTGGACTGTAACCGGCGTTAAAACCGGCAATGTCGTTCAACTAAGAGTTGCGCGTAGCAGCAGCGGCACCATGCCTACAGGCGGCAGCTCCACCATTACGACATTACCCGAAGGCTGGAGGCCTCTGATCGAAGCGTCAGGGCCGTACGGCCAGTGGACGGATGGACCCGATGTATTTGTTTCTATCTGGATAAAACTAACACCTGCCGGTGTTCTTTTCGTCACGGGCGACCAGAACGGTCCTAAACAGAATTTCATAACAGGCGATATTTCCACCCTAACCTACATCACGAACAACGTAACGGCCGCTCACCTTGTTACCGCGCCGCCGGTGGATTTCAGTTCGCAGATAACGGGGAAGCCCTCTAATGTAACGCTCACGGCTCTATACAGTCCCACAACCGGGGCTGTGTACATTCAGGGCGAAGTAGCGGCAGGCCCCGTAAACGGAATGGTTATCCCCGCCAAATACAGGCCTATCTCCCCACTCGGAAACGGCACGTTTACCGTTTATACCTCCGGCAATGCCCCGGAAGGCAGAGTGGTGCGTGTTGCTAAATCTGACGGCATTATGACGTTTTATCAGTACGGTTCTACAGTTACTTCCTTTACCAACGCCGGGAGTTTCAACATTACCTACTACGTGGAACCCGAGTCGGGCGCGTACATAATAACAAAGGGCGAGGATATAACGGACAGATGTACATGGCACACAACCTGTTCCTATAAATCCGCCATTGTTAGAGCAAACGTCGTGTATATTTCTTACGTGAAAGACAACGGTGTAAATTTCAGCGCGAGCGGCCTTGTTACGCTTCCCGCAGGATACACCTTTGCCCAAAGCGGTATTTTAATAGCCCACGATGATACCAACGATTGGACATCGAACAACGTTTCGTGGCATACCTACTCGGCCGGAAGCGCAAACATCAGCGGCGGCGGTTCGCAATACAAACGCTCCGGGAACGTCGCTATCCCGCTTGTAGAATAGCAGCCCCGGCGCCGGTTACCTGTTTGGTTTAACCGGTGTTGGCCAAAAGCCCGCAGCAAAGGTTTCCCCGCCGCGGGCTTTTTTTATGGGGGTATCAGCGCTGCCCAAGCATTTCAGAATAGTAGCGGCTTTCGATACGCCGCGCGCTTATGCCGGTTTTTTCCAGCAGCGCGCGAAGGGCGGCACCGGCGTTTTCGACCGTTTGCCCGTCTTCGCTTTCAAGAATAATCTCCAATTCCAAAAAATACCCCAGCCCTTCCACGCGCGAAAGTTCAACATTCACCGGGAAAAAACCGCTCCGGTATGCCCAGCATTTCCCCTCTTTCGTTTTACAAAAACCGGGCGTAAATCCGGCGCGTTCAAGAAAACCGGCAAACGCGCTTCCATTGCCGGTTACGCAAAATTCATGCTCTTCGTTTACTTCAATCTCGCCGCGCAATTCTTTTGTTTTATACGTTACCAGAATTTTCTCTTCACGAGCGCCGTCCGGCAAAACATGCGCTTCATCGCGCAGCCGCACTCCCGAAGGGAAAGCGCCTTCTTTATTCATAAAAAAATACGTATCTTTTTTGCTGTACGCAAAGGCATAATCGGCAAGCATATTCAATTTTTCTTCTGTGCGGGGAACATCATCAACCCATGCTTTTAATTCAACTTCAAAACTCATAAAATCCCTTTGGCCGCAAATGCGCAAACCTGCTTTGTTTTTTTATCCAGCGCAAACCGCGTGTCATGCATAGTATCTTTGACAAAATAGGGAACGGAACAAATTTCAATGTAGGTGCCGGCGGCAATATTCCCGTAAACGGTAAGCGCCGCGTCATAATCGGTTTGCTTTTTTTTGCTGTTCTCCGCATAACGGCTGTAAACCGCTTTATACTCGGCCGCCAGTTTATCCCGCAGTTGGGCACATTCCTCGGCAAACGGCGGGGTATTAGCGGCCAGCCGGATATGCACTCCTTTTGCCGTATGCCAGGGTATGCTTACCGGCAAACCGCTTTCCCCGGAAGAGCATTGTGAAACAGCCCCGGCAAGCGCGTCTATATTCATTTTCAGGAGACGCAGCGTTTGCGCGTCTTTTTTCATCTGCCGCTCAAGCGTCCAGTCGGCCCCTAAATAAATACGCGCCGGCTTCGCGCTGCGCGTTCCTATATTAGCAGCCCGAATTCCGCGCAGCGCGTATACCGTGCTTCCGGCAACCGTCCCCGCATAGATGTCCAGCATGCCCATTGTCCACACTGTTGACCCTATGATTTCTTTTTCAATATATACGTTTCCTTTGCATACGAGATTGCAGTTGCGGACAAAAGCGGCGCGGAAAACGCCGTTTGCTTTTACGGTGCTGTTCCCGCGCCCAATGACCCCTCTGTGCGCATGAATGCTGCCCCGCGAAAAACAATCGCTTACGGCAAAGGTGTCAAGCGCGGTAATGTTCCCCCCCGAATGAACCTTGAATCCGTCTGAAACAGCCCCTTCCAGCACCAGTTCGCCTGTAAAATCAATATCGCCTGTTGTATAGTCAACAGCGCCTAAACGCAGGGTATGTTCAACGCTTATCGTACTGCCTTCGATTTTCAGCCGTCCTGCCGTTTTCGCGTATATGCGGTCATTTTGTATATAGATGCCTTCGCCTTCTATCAATTCACGCCGCTGTACTTTTTTGAACGGCACATCAACACCGTATATTGTTTTACCGTTATGCCCGGGAGTTGCCGCAAGCATGCGGGCAAGGCAATCGCCTTCTTTTACCATAATAAACGGCGTGGCCGCCCGGTAATCAACCCTGCCATCCGGCAGTATTTTGGGCGCGGGAGGTTTTGTTAATTCCTCGTTAATTTTGAAATAAGCCGGGCTGTCATCTATAGGAATAAATCCACGGGCTATAATGACATCATATACCGCCGCGCCCGTATCGTTACATTCATCGGCTGTATCATCAATTGTTTTATATTCAACACCGTAACATATACCGGTTTTTTTCAATACTAAATCAAGGTATTCTTTTGTAAAAGGCCGTCCGCCGTCCCGCGCCGGATAAAAATCCGCCCGCGCTTCCATGTGAGCGGACGAAATATATATGTCAAGATAGGCATCGTTTTTTTTGTGTTTAACCGCAAGTTTAGTAAAACCGCGCATAGGGGAGGTAGGCATAATCCCAAATTTCTTTTACGGCCGATGTTTCGACAACTTCTTCCATAAGTATGCTGTCAAGCGTATGCCGCCCGCCGTCCGCCGGCAGCATATAGAGCGAACCGGAGACTTCTTTTTCACGCCCGGTAATACGGTACAAAAAAGAAACCGAACCGTCAGGCTCAACGAGGCCGCCGCCAAGACGGTACTTGCGCGGCTCAACTTGCGCAATTTTGTCCCAAACCGCCGCCCGCTCGGCTTCGGGAAGCGCCCTTAGCAGAGTGTCTTTTTCTTTTGCCGCAAGAAGTCCCGCAAGCAGAGAATGGGCAAAACGGTAAGCCGCTTCGTCCGCCGCGCCCGCGCCCAATTCGCCTATAACGCCATCGCGGGGATAAACCGGCGCTGCGCGTGTCGGCCGCAGCAAGTCTTCGGGAAGCGCCGCCGTCCAACGGGGCGCTTCAACAGGCGCAGGAGCGGGGGCGTTATCCGCATCGGTTTCAGGAGCGCTTGCCGGAGTGTTGGCTAATTCCTCTATCGTAACGCCGGGGTCAAGAGCCGAAGACGTATCACCCTGGCTTACAACCAAAAACGGCGCGGCAAAAAAGAAAAGCAAAACAAGGCGGGGCCGCGCAATCGTCATCCAAACACCATATTCGGAATCCACAGCACTACTTGCGGCAGGAAGACAAGGATAGCAATTTCCAGCAAAACCGCCGCCATAAACGGAAGCGATGCTTTCGTGTACTCCTCAGGCGGGCATTTGATAATACCGCAGACGGTATATAACGCCGAACCTATCGGCGGGGTCATAACGCCGAGCGTACAGACCGTTGCCATCAAAACGCCAAAATGCACAGGGTCAATACCGGCATCTTTTACCATAGGCAAAAAAATCGGCGTAAGAAGCAGGAAATTCACGTTGCTATCCACAAACATACCGGTTACAAACAGGAAGCCCAGCATAATAAGGACAAGCGCCTGCGGATTGCTGGTAATGCCGAAAATCAAATTGGAAAGCGCTACCGGCAATTTGACCCAGGTTATCGCGTAACTGAACGGGCCGGACATTGCTATTATCAGCATTATCGCACCGTTATCCTTGAGTGTCGTGATAAGCGCCTCTTTGAAATTTTGCCAGTTCAATTCTTTGTATATAAACTTGCCGACAAGAATCGCGTACACTACCGCAAACGCTCCCGACTCGGACGGTGTAAAAACGCCGAAACGGATTCCCACAATCAAAATGATGGGGAACAGGAGCGCCCAGATAGATTCTTTTAAATTTCCAAAGAGTTCGCGCAGGGTAAGTTTTGCGGCATTTTTAGCGGGAGGGTCATACTTATGAATACGCGAGGTAATTGAAGTGGTAGCCATAAGGAAGGCCATCATCAAAATACCGGGGATTATACCCGCCGCAAACAAGCGCCCTATCGACACTTCGCCGACAAACCCAAAGATGATAAGCCCCAGACTGGGCGGTATTGTCGCCGTTATCAGTGCCGTAACACAGTTTACCGCGCAAATATACCCTTTGCTGTAGCCGATTCGCATCATTTCCGGCCCCAGGATGCGCGTTTCCATCGCCGCGTCCGCCGTTGCCGAACCGGAAACGCCGCCCATCAGCGTACTCATTACGACCGAGATTTGAGCGGTGCCGCCGTACATCCCCCGCGTCAGGAGGCGCGCCAGCCCCAGCAGCCGGTTCGTAATGCCGGAAACGTTCATCAGGTTACCGGCAAAAATAAAAAACGGCACCGCAAGGAACGCGAAACTCTGGCTCTGCGATACAACCATCTGGGTAGCGGTTTCAAACGTGAGATACGGCACCGTAAGGAAGTACGCCAGCCCCGCGATACCAATAACAAATGCAATGGGCATTCCCATTACAAGGAACAGTACAAAACAAGTCAATAATAACGACATAACGGCCTCCCCTATTTGTTAAAATTCAAAATGCCGCGCCGGATTTTTAACACCGTTGAGACGCACATCGAAATGGCGGCGGTAACAAGGCTCAGCGTAACAAGCGAAAAGGGTACCGGAATTGACTGATAGGTGCGGAGGCGTTCCGTCCATGCCAGATTGATACCAAATACGATAAAAACAATAAGCGCCGCCAACACTATCACAAGAATAAGCAAATTCAGTATTTTTTGGATACCGGTCGGCAGTTTGCGGGTAACAATATCGATACCGACCAATTGCCCGCTGCGCCATGCGATGTCCGCGCCCAAAAACGCCGTCCAAGCCAGCAGGAAAAGCGCTAAATCGATATTCCACGACATTGACACGCGGAAAAAACGCAAAATGGCGGACAAAAAGATGAACGCCACCAAAAACACAAAACCAACGCCGCATACCGCGACTTCGATTTTGCACAAGGTGTGGTAAAGTTTCCTCATAAATACCTCTAAGGAAGCGCTGATTAGAGTCAATTTAATCAGCGTTGCCCTAATGCGCAAAATAACACTGTAAATACAGCGTATATTATAGTATCACAACTGTGACCAAAACGCAAGTGTTTTATGTATGCTGAATAATGAGTGTTTATAATATTGGCTAACCGTTGCAAAACTGAAGTTTTGCAACGGCCTCTCTATACGGTGATAACACCGGGGTAAAAATTTACACACCGGCAGCATCAGGAGCGGCCGTATTTTCAGGCGCGCCGGCTTCCGGCGCGGATGCCGCAGTCTCCGGCTGAGTTTCCGCAGGCGGCTGTGCCACAGGCGCTTCTGTTTTCGGAGTCGCCGGCGTTTCTGTTTTCCCGGCCGCGGCACCGGCCGTAACATTCAGGCCCTTTTTGCCATGCGCGAGCGCCGCCTTGCAGGTCTTGCATATCTTTACCTTCTGCCCGTCCGTTTCTTGTTCGTAAAGTATCTTTACATTTTCCCGTTTACAGACCGGGCAGATGCCGCGCCCTCGCGCCGCCAACTCCCAAATTCCTTTGCCTCTATGCGCTTTTGACATCGCCTGCCCCCTTCTTGCTTTTCTTTTCGGTTTTATCGGACGTATCGAGTACATAATCAACAAGTTCGAGCAGCACAACCTGCGCCGCGTCCCCCCGCCGTTCTCCCAGTTTGAGGATGCGGGTATAACCGCCCTGCCGTTCTTTCATGCGAGGGGCAATCGTTACAAAAAGTTTGTTTACAATACCTTCGTCATAAAGCCGCGCCGATACAAGGCGGCGGTTGTGCACCGAATCCGTCTTGGCGCGGGTAATCAATTTTTCCGCCGTGCGGCGCACAGCCTTTGCTTTAGCCTCAGTTGTGCGTATCCGTTCGTGGCGGAATAATGACGTTACCATGCTCCGGTGCGTGGCTTTCCGGTGGGCAGCCATGCGTTGGAGGGCGTTAAAACCGCGTTTATGCTTCATCCTCGTCCTCTTTTTTAGTTAATATTCTTGCCTTTTTCAGTTCGCTGGTATTGGTTATCCCTAGCGACAGATTCCAATCTACAAGTCTCGCTTTTATTTCATCCATCGACTTCTTGCCGAAATTCCGCGTACTATTAAGTTCATCTTCCGTCCGCCGGACAAGTTCGCCTATCGTCCTAATGTTCGACTGGCGCAAGCAATTGCCTGAACGCACCGACAGTTCCAGTTCATCAACGGATGTATTCATCAGGGCGCGTATCCTTTCACTGTCCTCTTCGGTTTCATCATCCAAATCAAAAATATCTTCGTTAAAGTTGATAAACACCGTAAAGTGGTCTTTGGCGATTTTCGCCGCGTCCGCGAGAGCGTCTTCGGGATTTACCGTGCCGTCCGTCCAAATTTCGAGGAGGAGTTTATCGTAATCGCTCCGTTGTCCAACGCGCACAGGCTCCACGGAATACTTCACCTTCCTGACCGGCGAAAAAATCGCGTCCACAGGTATCGTCCCGATAACATCAATGTACTGAGCGTTCTGTTCTTGCGGCACATACCCGCGCCCGCAGTCAATCTGAATTTCAAACTGAACATGGGCACCGTCCATCAAGGTCATTATATGCAGCCCGGTATTCAGCACCTCTACGCTGCCGGTTTTGGCAAAATCGCTCCCTTTAACTTCCGCCCCGCCCGACCATTCGTAGGTGAGCGTATCTTGTTCCTTTTCGTCCGGCAACTTGAGTCGCAGTTGCTTTAAGTTGTTAATAACTTCAAGCGTGTCCTCTACCGTATTCGGAATCGCTTCGTACTCGCTGGAAATATCATGAGGTATGCCTTGAGCGTCGTACGAGATTATCTTGACAGCCGTTATCGCGTAGCCCTGTATAGATGAAAGCAAAACTCTCCGCAGCGTATTTCCGATGGTCGTGCCAAAACCCGGTTCAAACGGATAGGCGGAAAATTTACCATAATCGCCTCTCAATTCACCCGGTTCAAAAGAAATACTTTTGGGCCGCTTAAAGCCTTTAATTAAACTCTTATGAGCCATTCGTTCTCCTTAAGGTAAACGCTGAATTCTCAGCGCCTCTTTAGAAAAGCGCCGATTAACCCGTTGCTAACCGGCGCTTTCTTTTATTTCGAGTAATACTCAATAATCATTTGCTCTTTTATATCCACAAGGTCGCTTATGTCGGCGCGTTTCGGCGCGGTAACAAAAGTACCCTTGCAGTTATCGGCGTCCAATTCCAGCCAGGGCATAACTCCCGACTTGGTCGCCTC
>JAIRPM010000187.1 GCA_031257075.1 Spirochaetaceae bacterium | reverse complement strand
GTTGAATTTTTTATCAAGAATGCCTTCGGCGGCTTCTGAAAAACAATGTGCCATAAATTCTCCTGCAAAAAGAGCGTGCCGCAGTCCCGGGTTGGGTTTGCGGCCGTCTCAAAAGTCTACCTGCTTTTACGATTAAAGTCTATAATATGAATAACCGACAATAAATTCATACATTGCGCAATTTGTGGAATAAATTGCCGGTGAAATTACGTATTTATTAAGGGGTTAAAACATGGTTAATTTGAAATTGAATGCTATCAAGACGGCGCTTATCGCGGTAACGCTCACTATGCTGGCGGCTGTAAATGTTTTTGCGGCTTCCAAAAAAGGTGAGTCTGAAGTTGTTGTCCGGCGTGTGGACAGTAACAATCTTATTCGTCTGCGGGTGTACATTGACGGTAAGAATGCGGGCTCGCTCAAAGTCGGCGAAACAAGTATCTTCAAGATAAAAAATGGCGACCATACCATTTATGTCGGATTTGAAGATTATCAGGCAAGAAGTACTGAAGTAAGTCAGTTTACCTCATCGAATGAAAGGTTTATTTTTTCAATAACCGATACATCCATCGTTTTGGTACGCCAGGAATCGATAGCGGCAATAATGGCTACTAAAGCTGCCAAGGGTAAGAAAGGCGAAAAAGGTACGGACGAGGACGATGATTTCCAAGACCAGGAGATTCAGGCGTATGTTAGTACTGTTCAGGGAGCCTTTGATACGGCTACCAAGAATGTAAAGAAAGGCGCAAAGATTACCATTATCAATGTTGATTCCGATGTTCTTACTGAAGGCGACTTTGTACTGGAAGAACTTACTACAATGGCATCTCATTCAAACAAGAAGTTTACGGTTATTGACCGCAGAAAGGTTGAAGCATACCGTGCCGCAAATCATCAGCCGCTTACGCGCTATGAAAATGATTACCTTATTTCGTTAGGCGAGTTGCTTGGCGCGAATTATGTTATCACAGGCAGGTTGAACGGTGACGGCCAGTTCCGCAGGCTCCGCATCCGCGTGCTCGATGTCAAAACCGGCTATCTCGTAGGCAGCGCGAGCGCCCCGCTCTAAAAAATAAGAGGCCCCTTTTAGGATAAGGGCGGGTATCAACGGCAATGTCTGTTGGTACCTGCCCTTATTTTTTGGGACGGCCGCCGGGTTTAACGCCGGACAACCAGGCTTTCAACCGCCGGATAACTAGGCTCTTAACCGCCGAGGTAGGCTTCTTTTACTGCGCTGTCGTTGAGAAGTTCGCGGCCTGTTCCCGACTTTATGATTTGGCCGGTTTCCAGAATATAGGCGCGGTTGGCAATACTAAGCGCTTTGTAAGCGTTTTGCTCAACGAGCAAAACCGTTGTGCCGGCAGCGTTAATTCTTTTGATAATTAAAAAAATTTCATCAACAAGAATGGGGGCAAGCCCCATCGAAGGTTCATCAAACAGGAGAAGGCGAGGATGCGCCATAAGCGCCCTGCCTATGGCAAGCATCTGCTGTTCGCCGCCGGAAAGCGTTCCGGCATATTGTTTGGTGCGTTCCCGCAGGCGCGGAAAGATGTCGTACACCATATCAATATCCTGTTTGAAACTTTGTCTGTTCTGAAGGGCAGCATGGCGGGTAAAAGCGCCCATTTCTAGATTTTCATGGACGGTAAGATTGGCAAAGATGCGGCGTCCTTCCGGCGATTGGACAAGGCCGGCGCGGACGATTCTGTCGGGCGGCATAGCGATGATGTCTGACCCATTAAAAACAACGGAGCCGCCGCTTGTTTTTATAATGCCGGATAACGCATGCATTGTACTTGTTTTTCCGGCACCATTTGCCCCTATCAACGTGATAATTTCACCTTCGCCTACCTCGAATGAAATGCCGCGTATCGCATGGATAGCGCCATAATGCACGGAAAGATTGGTAACGGTGAGCAGCGGGCGCTTTTGAGTTTCAGAAACGAAACCGGCAGGCGTGGCGGCGGCTTCTGCCGATTCTCCCAGGTATGCTTTTATTACCGCGGGATTGCGCTTGATATCATCCGGCTTGCCTTCCGCTATGAGCGCTCCGTAGTCGAGCACCATAAGCCGTTCGCAGATGCCCATAACGAGGCGCATATCATGTTCGATAAGGAGGATGGTCAGGCCAAAATCGGCGCGGATGCGGGTAATGAGTGCCATAAGTTCTTCGGTTTCCTGAGGGTTCATTCCGGCAGCAGGTTCATCGAGGAGGAGGAGTTCAGGACGCAGGGCAAGCGCGCGGGCAATTTCCAGTTTGCGTTGCTCGCCGTAGGGAAGGTTCCGGGCAAGTTCATTTTGTTTACCGCTCATACCAAAGAGGCTGAGCAGGTTTTCCGCTTCACCGGTCTGCCGTTTTTCATCCCGGCGAAATCGTGGCAGGCGGAAAGCGGCTTCCAGCGGCGTTGTTTTGCGCGATTGATGCAGCGCAATACGGACATTGTCGAGAACGCTTAAATTCCCGAAAAGGCGGATGTTTTGAAATGTGCGTGCAAGGCCGGCACGGGCCAAACGGGCGGGCGGCAGTTTGCCGATACGCAGATGGCGGCCGTTTTTAAGATAAAGGGATATTTCACCCGCTGCCGGTGTGTAGATACCGGAGAGCATGTTGAAAATGGTCGTTTTTCCCGCGCCATTCGGCCCGATAAGGCCGGCAAGTTCGCCGCGATAAATATCGCAACTAAAGCCGCTTACGGCCCGCAGCCCGCCAAATACAATAGAGACATTGTTAGCGCGAAGGATAATATCGCCGATTTTAGCTTTGGAATTCATAGTGGTTTTTTAAGTATAGACTTGGTGGCGCTTTTTTCTAAGAGAGGGTATGCTTTACCTATGATTCTGAAAAAAACAGCGGCTTTTTTGGTTGCTATCGCGCTTATGGTGCCGGCCTATGCCGTTGATGAAAATACAATTGTATACAGGACAAGAACCGGTAAAGCCTACCATGCTGAAGGCTGTGGCAGTTTAAGCCGTTCCAAAATACCGGTAACGCTTGCTGATGCGGCGGCGCTTGCCCTGGCCGCATGCCCGCTATGCAGCCCGCCGGCACTGGATGAGGCGGTATCAACGAAAATTGCCCGTACTGCATTTTCGCCGTTTTACCGTGTCAATATTGAAGAGCCTGTGTCTTTCAAAACTGCGGACACTTCAAAAATGCTCCGCGCCGTTGTTGGCCGGCATATAGATGGCGATACGGTGGAATTGCAATTTGAAAACCCGCCCGTGGGGATTAACACTGTTGAAAAAATCCGAATGATTGGGGTTGATACGCCTGAAACGGTGCATCCTCATAGAGAAGTAGAATTTTTTGGCAAAGAAGCAAGCGAATTTACGAAAAACGCGCTTCTGGGGAAAACCGTGTTTGTTGCGTTCGATTGGGATATGCGGGACAAGTATGGCCGTTTGCTTGTTTATATTTACACCGCGCAAGAACGCTGCCACAATGCCGAACTTATACGGCAAGGTTATGCCCATGCATATACGCGCTTCCCTTTTCGTTTTCTGAGTGAATTCAGAGCGCTGGAACAGGAAGCCCGTGCCAAAAAGCGTGGTTTATGGCAATAGCGCCCCGCCGCATTGTAAATTTAGTATGACTGTTCATTCTGCCGAAAATTAATTATATATGTGGCGTAAAATTCAAGCTATTGTGGGCCTGCTGTGCATACTATTGTTTGTCTGCGTTCTAGGATGGACAGCCATTACTATAATAGACGCGCAAGGAGCATACAAAACCACTGCGGAAGCCGAATTCAACGAATTGCGGGATTTCGCGGTATCCGCGAGCGCATTTGGCTTTATGGGCGAAAATTATAAAAACGATGTCGAGGCCGCGTTTTCCCATTCAAAAGCCCTGCAAGCGCTTATTATAACCGGCGCGGACGGCCGGATGCTGACGGTAGAAAAGCAGAAGGGCGCCCTCGTTTGGGAAGAGGACGCGCCGCGCTTTAGCAAAAACCCTTTGCTTTTCGGGGCGGTTTTCTTTGCGCCTTTGCGCATCGAAGGAATGAAAGACGCTGCTCTAAGCGTTCTTGCTTCCCCCTTGGATTATGAACTTTTGGTGAGAATTCTCCGCGCCGCGCTCTTTGCGAGCCTGCTTATTTCGGCAGCGGCGTTTGCTACGCTGATGCTCGGCTTTATTCCCGCCTTGAACAATGAAACGGATGACAGCGGCCAGCCGGAAAGTGAAGACTCCGGGCAGGAAGAAGCGAGCGCTGTTTCTGACGAAATGGCCGGCGATGATGCCGCGCCGGATACGGATATTGACGATATCTTGTTCGATGAAGATGCGCTCCTTGACAGCGCGCCGCTTGACGGTGAAGTTCTGCCAGAACCCGGCATTGTTCAATATGCCGGCCCCGAAGACGAGGAACTCTCATTTGACAGCGAACTCTTTTCAGAATTTGATGACAATGAAAAACCGGAAATCATCGAGACTGCTGAAATTGACGAGGAGCCGTTGCCGGAAGGTGAATTGGCTGAAATTGCAACCGGCTTCGATGATTTTCTTGTTGAACTTGATAACATTGACGAGGAGGCTGACGAGGAGGCAGAAGAGCCGGATGCCGGCGTTTCCGCCGAAACGGACAGCGATGCTGCTGTAGACGGCAGCCCGGCTGACAGCGCGGACACCGGCGTACCGGATAACGAACCGGAAATTCCTGTTTATGAAGGCTTTGGTGATGAATTGGAAAACAGTACTCCGAAAGAGCAGCGAGGGCTTTTGGCGGCGGCAAAGCGTATTTATGAACGGGACAATTTTACGGAAGAAAAGGAAAGCGAGCAATTTATGACGGCCCTTTCGACCATGCTGCAAAATGCGGTTGAAGATGGCGAAGACCTTTGCCTTGCTGCCGCTGAATGGACGGAAGGGGAAAACAGCACGGAAAGCCTTTTGGAAATAGCGCGGGACTTTTTTGGCGAAAGCGGAACGGTTTTTGAGCGGATGCGCGGCGGTATTTTTGTCATTATGAATGACAGCAATCTGGATGAAGGTTTTGCGCAAGCCAAAGAGTTTTATGGAAGAGTAACCGCGGAAAACGCTCAAGATGACCTCCTTGTTATGGGGCTTTCTTCGAGGAGCGGGCGCGCGGTCGAAGCGGAACGTCTCTTGAAAGAAGCGCAAAAAGCGCTGGAAAAGGGGCATGAGGATGACTCGCTTCCTGTTGTTGCTTTCAAGGTTAATATTGAGAAGTACAACAGGCTTTACGCAAAAGCGGAAGGGTGATATAGTCTAGTTGGTATGCCAAAATCTAATCCCTATAAGCAAGGCTCTATTGTTTATTTTCAAGGCGACCGCGCGGACAAAATTTTTGTTTTGCAGAGCGGGGTGGTAGATTTGTGTACGAAGAATATCGAAACAGGATACGAAACCCACGATTTAGTGCAGCGCGGCGAGTTTTTTGGAGTAAAATCCGCATTGGGCGGCTATCCGCGCGAAGAACTCGCGTCCGTGCTTGCCGATTCCGTCATAATGACGTTTACGGTGCCGGAATTCGAAGCCTTTGCGCGGAACAACACCCGGATTGTATTAAAAATGCTCAAAGTCTTTTCCAAACAACTGCGCGAAGTAAACAAACAACTTTCAACGGTAACAAAAGATGAAGAAACGACAACCCCGGAAGAAGGCCTTTTTAATGTAGCAAAATTTTACATTCAACGAAAAAGGCTAAAAGAATCTGAATATGTTTTGCGAAAATATATTGAAACCTATCCGTCAGGCAATAATATTGCTGAAGCAAAAGCGCAGTACGCAAAAATTGCTGCGGAAAAAGCATAGGAGGAATAATTGGATACTAACTTTGCGGCATCTTCCAAAGATTACAAAAACGGCGATATTATTTTTGCCGAATTCGAAATTGGAAGTAAGTTTTATTTGATTCAACATGGCAAAGTCGAATTGGTAAAACAGATTGGCGCTATACAAAAAACGCTCGATGTGCTCCATGAGACAGAGGTGTTTGGCGAAATGGCTCTGCTGGAAGATACGCCGCGCACCGCTACCGCCATCGCGATAACCGATGTCAAACTCCTTGAATTTGACAAAAATAATTTCCAAAGCCTTGTTCTTGAAAATCCGCAGCTTGCCATCAAACTTTTAAGAATGTTTTCCAAACGGATATATGATGCAAAACGCCGTTTTCTTATTCTTACCCTTGACGATAACAATGCCCGCATTGCTGATGTTATTCTTATGCTTAATGAGACAAATCTTGATGAAACGGCCAGCAATGACTATACCGGCAGAATTACATTGAAAATTACCCCTGATTACCTTGCACGGTGGGCGGGCATATCCCAGAAAGATGCCGCGGAATCAATTAACTTTTTTTCCAAACAGGGGGCCCTTGATTTCCTCCCAGACCGTATTATTATAAAAAATATTAACTACTACAACCGCATAGTGAATGCCGCCCGCAACAGATCAAAAAAAAAGTGATATGCGGAATATAAAACTTGTTATTGCTTATGACGGCACCGATTTTTCCGGCTGGCAGAGGCAAGGGGCCGAAACGGCAGACAGGGCGGCGGAGCGTACCGTGCAGGGGGAACTTGAACGCGCTTTGGCGGATATGCATAAACACTGCGTAAAATTGACAGGAGCGGGCAGAACGGATGCGGGTGTGCATGCGGCAGGCCAGTCGGCGAATTTTTTTACCGACATTGAACGGATACCGGCGGAGCGTTTTGTTCCCGCGCTCAACGGCTTTCTGCCTGCGGATGTTCGAGTTGTTTCCGCCTGTGAGGCACCGTACGGATTTCATGCCCGTTTTGACGCGCTTATGCGCACCTACCGCTATTTTCTGATATGCGGGCGGCAGGCATTGCCTCATGAAAACCGCTTTGCGCTCAATATGCGCCGGCAGCCGAATGTCCGCCTTTTGAATGAACTGTGCCGCCCCTTGCGCGGTGAATTTGACTGTTCGCTCTTTGCTTCTCCGGCAGACAGCGCCCTGCGGCGCGGTTCCGGCTCGCGGTTCCGTTTTATCCGGCGCTGCGGTTTTTTTGCCGAAAGAGATAGGCTTGTTTTTGAAGTGAGCGCAAACGCTTTTTTTTGGAAAATGGTGCGTTCAATAGTGGGAACATTGCTTTTTTACGAGAAAGCATGCATCAGCCCCGGTGACTTTGCCGCTTTGCTTAAGCAAGCCCGCCGTTCTGACGCAGGCCCTACCGCCCCGCCGCAGGGCCTCTTTCTCTGGAAGGTCGAATATAAAAGAAACGCCCTATCAGCATAGTAAAAGGCCGTGTTTGGCGGCGCAGCCACATGGCAAAAGAAACTTTCCTTTTAGTGGCGGCGGTGTGCGCCGCCTTAACCGTCAAATTCTTTCAGTTCTTTTTTGATAAGGTCATAGAGCGCTTTGGATTTTTCGAGAAGGGGGCCGGGTTTGCCTTTGCTGGATTTGCCCAGACCGAACATCTTGGCCACATTGCGCCCCAGTTCATCAAGGTTTTTGCGCCGCAGTTCCTGGTCGTTCTGTTCCCCGTATTTGTATTCAAGACAGGCGGCTATGTAGAGTACTCCCTCATAACCGTAATTTTGGTCGGTATCAGGCCCCAGTTTTAATCCGGCAAGCGGTTCCTGTCCTGTTGTTTCCCGTTTGAGCGCCTGTTGGTAAAAAAAACGCGCCTTTTTCTTGAACAATACTGAAAGCCAGTCATAATGCTGCTGAGGATATTTTTTTTCCATTTCATCAAGCAGCCATGCCGTGCGCAATGCCGCCATTCCTTGTTTTATGGCGGGGGAAAATTCCGGTGTAAAATAGTCATAGCAGACGAGTGTGAGGTACTGAGAAACCGCGCCGGAAATGAGATTGCGGTTTTCGGTAAAATCAACAGGCGGGAATATGAGGGCGGTATCGGTTTTGCGCGCTTCACGAGTTTCTAAAAGTTTGTCTATTTTTTCTTCCGGCGCTTTTAGGAAGTCTTCCGGTTGCGCGGCAAACCAGCAGGATGGGCAGACCATCGACTGATACGCAAGCGGATAAACATCACCGTATTTAGCGGATGTTTCATAAAGCCTGTGCAGTTCATCGGTAAGGCTGCCGGCAATTTGCCGCCCGCTGCCTGTGAGTAATTCTTCGCGGCGGAAATTGGTGTTGCAAATGGGGCATGTGATTTCCTCTTTTGAATAAAATGAAATTTTTAACACGCCGTCTTCTTTTTTGTTTTGCTTTTTTGCGGTGCGAAAGGAAGCCATAGTTTATAGGTACCACAAAAGCCCCTGTTTTGCAAGAACGCTCCGTATGGTAGTATTTCTGGTGAATGAACCTGAATTTTGTCCGCCCGTTCTGGGTGCTGGCCGCTTTTGCCGCTCCTCTGCTGGCGCTTATGTGCCGGCGTTTTTTTCGTGATGTGTTTTCGCTCACGCTGTCATTGGGAGCGCCGGGCGGCCCTGTATTCAAAGCGGGGCAGGCGCAAAGCAGAATGCAGCGGGCTGCCTTTGTTATGGAACTGGCCGGCGTATTTGCTTTGTTCATTGCCGCTTCCGGGCCGCATCTCATTTCGCGGCAGGTTGTCTACCTTGACCGCGGCGCTGATATTCTTTTTGTACTCGATTGCAGTCCTAGTATGGCCGCGCTTGATATGGCGGGAAAAAGCCGCTTCGAAACAGCCTGCAGCCTAATTGCCGATTTTGCCCATGAACGCCCTGCCGATTCAATCGGCCTTGTAGGGGTTGGGAATGATGCCGCTCTCCTTATCCCGCCGGTGTCGAACCGGGACGCTCTGTTAAAAAGGCTGGAAAACATTCGTTTGGGTGAATTGGGGGACGGCACGGCGCTCGGTATGGGGCTTGCAATGGCAGCGCTTCATCTTTCGGCATCGCGCGCCGCTGTAAAGGCCGTGGTGCTTCTCACCGACGGTGAAAACAACGCCGGCGCGGTTCACCCGGAAACAGCCGCCGCCGCGTTACGCGAAACGGTTTCCGCCGGCGCATCCGGCGCAAGTTTTTTTGTGTTTGCCATCGGTAGTTTTGGCGAAGTGCCGGTAGATTATGTTGACCCCAAAACCGGTGTCAGGCGGTCGGGCAGTTTCCAATCCCGCTATGACGAAGCAAGCCTTATCCGCATAGCGGAAGCGGGCGGCGGGCTTTTTATGAGCGCGCCGGCGCCGGATGCTCTAAAATCGGCATTTTCTTCGCTCAACGAAAAACAGGTATATGTCAGCCGTTCTGCCATTACCGAACGGGCGCGGAATATTCATATTCCTTTTATTATTGCCGGTTTGTTATTAATATGCGTCCCCTATTTCTGGCGCAAACTTGTTTTGGGGGCATTCTTATGAACACGCCGCAAAACGCCGGCTTTTTTTTGTTTCAGTATTTTGAACACCCGGAAAATTTCAAATTGATATTCGCGCTGCCATGCATTGCCGCTCTCTTTATATACCATTTTTGTACTCAATATCCGGTAATCAAAAGATTGCTCTACCGCGATGCGGGCACAGGGAAACTCCATGATGACGGACTTGCGGTCAGTTATTTTTTTTCCTGCACGTTCTTTTTGGTATTTATTATATGTTCAATATTGGCGCTTGCATCCCCGCGGCTGGGGAAACGTTTGGTGCGTGAATATCAGCGCGGAGCGGATGTCGTGCTGGCTTTTGATATATCGCGCAGCATGATGCTCAATGATGTATATGACGACAGCATAGACGGATGGGGCGCTCAAAGCGGCAACGGAACGCAATCGAGGCTTGAGCGCGCTGCCGCGCTGGCGGAAAATCTTGTTTATACCTCAATGGAAGGAGTTACCGTTTCAAATCCGCAGATAGTAATGCCGGTGGAAACACATATACGCTACGCGCTTGCGATAGGGAAAGGTCATGGGTATCTTGCCATACCGCTGACATCGGATACCGAGTCTATTCTTGCTATGCTGCGGGCGTTAAGCCCTTCGGTAATTGCGGCGCGGGGTACTAATCTTGAAGAATTGGTCGATGCCGCCGCCGCCGCTTTTGACGGGATTTTTGCCGCAGCGAAAATCATAGTGCTTTTTTCGGACGGCGACAGTCTTGCCGGCTCGCTTTCCGCTGCGGCGGCCCGCGCTAAAGAAAACAATATTATCCTCTACACTGTGGGATTAGGCAGCGCGGCGGGCGTTCAAATTCCCGGTGAAAGCATGGCGTATACCAGTTCCCTCCATGCGGACGTTTTGAGCGTGGCGGCCAATTTGACCCATGGCGCATACATTGACGGTAATGTTGCCGGTGCCCGCGCCGACCTGCTCAAAATTACAGAAGCCAGACAAGGTTCCTCGTGGAATTACCGTGAAGAAGCGGTTCCTGTATGGCATCTGTTTTTATGTGCCGCGCTCGCCGCATTTCTGCTCTCTAAATTGTGCGGGAAGCGCCTCAAAGTCAAATTGCCCCCATCCGGGCCGGCAGCAAAAGACGGTTAGTTTTGCAGCCGGCTTGTCTTGTCGGCCTTTCGCAACACAACCCATTTTTGATTTTCTACAAAAATGTAATATCATACAAAAAAACAACTATTATGTAGGACGCGGAGACGAACAAAACGCATCCTGCTACTCAAAAACCAACTATGGGCAGAATAATCATAACGCTGCCAACCTTCCCCTCGCTTGGCACGAACATTGCTTTACATAAAGCATAAAGTTTGAGGCTTTCCCCTCAACACAAATACTATATGGAGGCTCATATATGAGTGAAAAAGAAGTCAAAATTGACTTT
>JAIRPM010000176.1 GCA_031257075.1 Spirochaetaceae bacterium | reverse complement strand
TCGGGACCTAGGTACCGGTCAAGGAGGTGTTTCATATCGCTGGAAATCCATGTTGCCGGATGTACGCCGTTGGTTACATGCTGAATCGGCACTTCGCGCACCGGCAGTCCGGGCCACAGCCCCTGCCACATTTCGCGGGAAACAACGCCGTGCAATGCCGCCACGCCGTTTGCGTACGCGGAGAGTTTAAGCGCAAGCACCGTCATACAGAAGGTCTCGGAATCATCATTTACATTGACGCGCCCCAGCCCCAAAAATTCCTTCCACGAAATGCCGAGTATGCCGCACCAACTTTTCATGTATTTTTCGAGGAGCGGAATATCGAAGCGCTCGTTTCCGGCGGGAACGGGCGTATGCGTGGTAAATATGTTCGTGGGCCAAATTGCTTCCTTTGCCTGATTAAAGGTAAAGCCCTTTTCTTTTTGAAGTTCATGGATGCGCTCAAGGCTAAGGAAGGCGGCATGCCCTTCGTTCATGTGCGTTACCGCCGGATTTACGCCGATAGCGCGGAGCGCCCTTATGCCGCCTATCGCAAGCAAAATTTCCTGCTGAATACGGGTTTCCTTGTTGCCGCCGTACAGGGACGAGGTTATGTCGCGGAAGTCCGGCGGATTTTCATCAACGTTGGTGTCGAGCAGGTAGAGGGTTGCCCGCCCTACGCTTACGCTCCAGACCTGCGCGAATGCCGTGCGCCCGGCAAGGTCGAAACTTATCATTACAGCCTTGCCGTCCTTGTCCGTTATGCGCTCGACAGGCATATTGTACCAGTCATTTTGCGGGTAACTTTCCTGCTGAAAGCCGTCCGCGTTGAGGTACTGCTGAAAGTAGCCTTCGCGGTAGAGCAGCCCTATGCCGACAAGCGGAAGGTTCATATCGCTCGTGGTCTTCATGTGGTCGCCGGAGAGTATGCCAAGACCGCCGGAATAAATCGGCAGCGACACATCCATGCCGTACTCCATCGAAAAATAGGCGACAACATCTTTTTTGCTGCCGGTATACCATGCCTCGCGCTTTTTGTACTTCTTGAAGCGGTCGTACACATCCTCTAGGGCGGCAATGTACGAACTGTCCTTTGCCAATTCTTCGAGCCGCTCCTGGCTTACCATACTAAGAGTCTTCATCGGGCTTTGCGCGGTTTCCGTCCAAAGGTCGTAGTCCAAACGGACAAATAACTGCACGGCGTCATAATTCCACGATAGCCAAAGGTTGCAGGCTATTTCTTCGAGCGGTTTAAGAGCCGCCGGCAGTTTGGGTTTTACTGTATACGTTGATATGTTCATACAGTGAAGCCTAACACAGAAGCGCCGTAATGGGTAGTGGGCGCGGCTTGAGTATGATAAATCAGTGCTTTCTTCCAAGGCAACGCGCGATACGGCCGCGTTACCTTAGTATGAATGAACGGACAAGTTGTTCGGTAAGAAGCCCCCAGCCGTCAACCAGAATGAACAAAATCAGTTTGAACGGCATAGAAATCATTACGGGCGGAAGCATTATCATACCCATCGACATAAGGGCGCTTGCCACAACCATATCTATCACAATAAAAGGAATAAACAGCAGTATGCCGATTTTGAACGCGACCGTCAGTTCATTCAGGATGAATGCGGGTATAAGCGCGTAAGTGGGAACATCGGCAAGGTTGCGCGGCTGCGGAAGGCCCCGCATTGCCATAAACAGGCCTATGCTATTCCGGCTTTGTTGGGAGCGCATCTGCTTAAACATAAACACGCGCATCGGCCCTTCCGCCTGCCGGTACGCTTCCTGCACAGAAATACGCCCTTCAGAAAGCGGGCGCACCGCATTTGTGTTTATTGTATCAAAGGTCGGCCACATTACAAAAATGGTAAGAAAAAGGGAAATGCCCAGTATTACCTGGTTGGGCGGCACCTGCTGGAGCGACAGCGCCCGTTTAATAAAGTCCAACACTATTGAAATGCGCAGGAAACTCGTCATCAAAATAAGGATGCTCGGCGCAAGCGTAAGCACGGTAAGGAGGACAAGGAGTTGTACGCTGAATGCCACTTCTTGCCCGGACTGCGGGTTACGGACAGTTAAGTCAACAAAAGGAATGACCGGGTTCTGCGCGGGAGCGGGGATGCCCATAGTTCCCTGTGTCGCCTGGCCGGGAAACGGCACCGCCGGCGCGGGAAGGGTTTGCGCGGCAAGGGGGACGGCATTCATAAAAACACCGGCCAGCGCCGCCGCGAAAACGCCGTATTTGCGCGTAAAGCAAAACAAAGTCATTTATTCGAGCATACCACACATTGTTTTGGAAAGGCTAGGGAAGCGCTGATTTATTCGACCGAGAATTCGCCATTCATTAACAATTAAAGAATGGCGCAATCAGTGGTTATAGTTTCGCAATGAAATAAGAAACCACAGGGGTGCCGCACACCATGTTTGTCGCGGCCATGGTTACACACCCGCTTGCGGTTTATGGTATCACTCTGTATCATAGCGATATGGAAAAATTGAATCGCGCTTATGCGCTCGAGCATAATCTTATTCCGGCGGGGGATGCTTATCCGGTACGGGTTTTGCAATTTGGCGAAGGGAACTTCCTGCGCGCTTTTATCGACTGGTTTATCGATGTGATGAACGAAAAAACCACGTTCGGCGGGAACGTGCTGTTTGTGCAGCCTACCCCCCATGGCACCGTGGCGCGGCAGGCGGAGCAGGACTTTTTGTGGACGCTTCTTTTGCGCGGCATACAAAACGGTACGACCTACGATGAGAGGCGTATTATTTCCTGCGTAAAGGGCGCCATTGACCCTTATTCCAACTGGGCGGGTTTTCTGGAAAGCGCCCGCAACCCTACCATCCGTTTCATTTTTTCCAATACGACCGAGGCGGGCATCGTCTATGTCCCGACGGAAAACCCGGGCAGCGCCGGCCCCGCGCCGCTATCCTTTCCGGCGAAACTGGTCTTCTGGCTTTATGAGCGCTACAAACACTTTGCCGGCGCGGCGGACTGCGGCTGCGTTATCATCCCATGCGAATTGATAGAATCAAACGGCCGGCATCTTAAAAAAGCCGTCCAAAAGCATGCCGCCGACTGGAACTTGGACGCGGCTTTCCGCGCTTGGCTTGACTCCGCCTGCGTTTTTATAAACACGCTTGTGGACCGGGTTGTCTCCGGCTACCCCAAAGAAGAGGCCTCCGCCATCTGCGCCCGGCTTGGTTACGATGACGCTCTCCTCGATGTGGGCGAATATTTCCATCTCTTTGTACTTGAGGCGGACAAAAAGTACGCGTCCGAATTACCTTTTGACAAAGCCGGCATTAACGCCATTTGGACGAATGATGTAAAGCCTTACCGGGAGCGCAAAGTGCGAATCCTCAACGGGGCTCACACATCGGTTTCGCTGATTGGCTATCTTGCCGGCAAAGAAACGGTACGCGAATACACCAGAGACCCGGCGCTCGGCGCGTTTTTGCGCAGGTGTGTCTATGACGAGCTTGCGCCTACGGTTCCTCTGCCGCCCGCTGAATGCAAGGCCTTTGCGGATGCCGTTATCGAACGGTTTACCAACCCCTTCGTGCGCCACCAATGCCTTTCCATAGCGCTCAATTCCGTATCCAAATACAAGGTGCGCGTGCTGCCCTCCCTCATTGAATTAACCGCCAAAGCGGGCGCCCCTCCTCCCGGCTTAACGTTCGCGCTTGCCGCTCTTGTCGTTTTCTACCGCGTCCGCGCCGTCAAAGACGGCAGCTATTTCGGCCGGACAGCGGATGGCCGTGAATACGCCATCCCTGATGCCGCGCCGGTTTTGGCTCAATTTGAAGAATACTGGCGCAACAACGGCGCGCCCGGCAATGAACCCGCCCTTGCCCGCGCTGTGCTTGCCAACACCGCCTTTTGGGGCGAGGACTTGAACGCCCTGCCCGGCCTTACCGCCGGCCTTGCCGCCGGCCTTGCGTCCATTGCCCAAAACGGCATCGGCGGGGCGCTTGAGCGCCTTTGAACGCGGCTCTATGAACGGCTATACCGTTATCAACAGCGCCGACAATGTCGCGGTTGCTCTTACCTCTTTGGCAAAAGGCCTGGACGCTGCGGGCGGTTTCCCGGTTGAGTTGCGCGATGACATACCCGCCGGGCATAAGTTTTCCCTTAGGCGGATACCGAGGGGCGCTTCTGTCATTAAGTATGGGTTTCCCATCGGCAGCGCTTTGGAGGACATTCCCGAGGGAAGCCATGTGCATACGCACAACACGAAGACCAATCTAAAAGGCGAAATTGAATACGCCTACCGCCCTTGTTTTTTCCCGCTGCCTCCTCCGCCGGCGCGGCTGGAATTTGCGGGCTACCGGCGGGCGGGCGGCGAGGCCGGCATTCGAAACGAAGTATGGATAATTCCCACGGTAGGCTGCGTAAATGAAACCGGCCGGGCGCTGGAAGCGGCGGCGCGGGAACGGCATCCCCCGGCCTCTCATTTTGACGGTGTCCGGTTCTTCGCGCACCCTTACGGCTGTTCCCAAATGGGGGACGACCAATCCGCCACTCAGCGGATTTTAGCGGGGCTTGCTTCCCATCCCAACGCGGGCGGGGCGCTGATTTTGGGGCTGGGCTGTGAAAACAATAATATTACCGAATTCAAAAAGGCGTTTACCGGCTATGACGCGGCGCGGGTGCGTTTTTTGAACATACAGGATACGGAAGACGAATTGGGGGCGGCGCTTGCGCTTATAGGCGAACTGGTAACGCTCTGCGAACACGACAGGCGCGAGCCGTTTCCGGCGGACGCGCTGCGGGTAGGGCTTAAGTGCGGCGGCTCGGACGGGCTTTCGGGGATTACGGCAAATCCGCTTTTGGGGAAATTTTCCGACAGCCTGCTTGCCGCGGGCGGGACTACGGTGCTTACCGAAGTCCCGGAAATGTTTGGGGCGGAGACGCTGCTTTTGAACCGCTGCAAAGACGCGGCTATTTTTGCCCAAGCGGCGGACATGATAAACGGCTTCAAGCGCTATTATGAGCGGCACAATCAGGTTATTTATGAGAATCCTTCTCCGGGGAACAAAGCCGGCGGCATTACCACGCTTGAGGATAAATCGCTCGGCTGTGTCCAGAAAGGCGGGCGCGGCCCCGTTACCGGCATACTTCGCTATGGGGACAGGCTGCGGGAAAAGGGCCTTAACCTGCTCGAAGGGCCGGGCAACGATATTGTCGCCGTTACCGCTCTGGCGGCGGCGCATGTTCATTTAATTTTATTCACGACCGGGCGGGGGACGCCGCTTGGCGCGCCGGTGCCGGTTATCAAAGTATCCACGAACACGCCGCTTGCCCTGCGCAAAAAGAACTGGATAGATTTTGACGCGGGGCGGGTTTGCGCCGACCTTACGGCCGCGGACAACCTTGCCGCCGAATTGTATGAGCAAACGCTGCGGACGGCTTCGGGCGAGATTAAAACAAAGAACGAACTGAACGGCTTTTATGACATGGCCATTTTCAAAAACGGGATTACCCTGTAACGGCCTGAGGGCGCGGCAGGGGGAGGGGGGCGTTCCGTTACTGGGTAACGAACTCCGCGCCGCGCTTTTCCAGAACGGCGAGGCGTACCAAATCTAAATACAAGTAGGGGTTACCCCCTTCGTCATAGGTTTTGAGAACGCCGGACGCTTCGACCCATTCACCGGCGGCGGGCCAGGGGTTAGCCGCCCGCGCCGCCTTGTTCCACGCGACTTCAAAGCCGGCATTCCCGTCACTCCCGCAGCAGCCCGGCCCATACCGAATCACAAAGCAATAATCCGCGCCGCCGTACTCTTCCCGCTTGAAAAGCCCTTCCAGCCTGATAGTCTTTCCCAAATAATCGTCCGGGTTAAGGTAGACATCGTTTGTCTGCGCGATAAACATTTTTTCTTTTATCTCTATAACGGGCGTTACGGCGGGTACGCCTGCAGGCGCACCCGCCGTAACGCCATCTGCGGCCGCCGTGCCGGCGGCCGCAGGGGCAGAGGCACCCGGCACGGTCGCGGGCGCAGCGGCCGCAGCGGCAGCCGCGGCGGGTTTTCCGCAGGAGGTGGCGAGGGCAACGGCCGCAGCGGCAAGGACGGCGGCGGACAAGAGGGTGATGGCGGGGCGGTTCATAGGTTCATGCTCTTTAGGGCGGGGGGTTTTAGCCTACGACGATGTGGAGGACTTCGCCCCAGGGGCCCAATTCTCCTTTTTCGTTTTGCCAGCGGGCGGCGCAGGAGAGGAATGCGCCTTCCGCGTCCGGCCCGAGGGGCAAGGTAAAGGGCGAGCGGGTCATAAGCATAGTATTTTTGAGCAATTCGTAATCGGTGATTTTTTCCGCGCCGAAAGCGAAGTTAAGGAGCGCGCCGTTCATACCGTAGGGAATGGCGTGGCTGCCCGGCGTTGTTTCATCGTGGAAACGCACTTCTGTTCTGAAGCCTCCGAGCCCTTTGAGTTCGCTAATAAGGGCGCGGGTTGTTGGTTTTCCGATGCTTGAATGGGTGTTATCCCTGTTGTGGAGGTGCATAGCCGTTCTATCCTCGTTGGTTACGGGGTCGAACTTGAGGTATTGGGCGACAAACTGCCGCACAAACGCCTCCACGGCGCGGCGGGCTTCGTTTTTGGCTTCCGTATCGACGGACGTATGCGGCCCGAGCATCTTGGCGAAAGCGGCGTGCCATTCGGCGTTCTGCCCTTTCAGCGCCGTTATTTTGTCCGCCGGAATGTGCGTCCATAGAGGGCTTGCGCCCCCGCTCTTTGCTTCTACATAGCCGGTCAAATTCGCCAGCCAGCCGTCAAATTCAGCGTCCCGCGCGGGGACAAAATCACGTGTATGCGGCATATATAACTCCTTCGTGTATAATTCTTTCCGGTTCGGCCGTATCCGCCCAACCCTTAGCGCCTATCCTACACCGTTCAGCAGTGTTTGTCTACCATTCAGAAAAGCCCCCGTGCCGCTCAGGCCTCCACCGCATGGGGAGTTTTGCCAAAGGCAAAACTCCAAGCCTACCGGCGCAGCCGGTAGGACTAGGCTTAAGCGCTTTACCACAACGCTTCTTTTAGTCTGGGGATGTTTGCTTTCTGTATCTCAACGAAGGTAAGCCCCGCGT
>JAIRPM010000072.1 GCA_031257075.1 Spirochaetaceae bacterium | reverse complement strand
AGATAATCAAATAACACTTCTCTCTTTTGTTCATCACAATTTTCAATTTCTTCATTTACAACATCCGAAATAACAATCTCAAATTCCCCCGCTTTGAGTTTCTCCCAGAACAGGCGCGTCTCAGCCATCTTTTCAGGCGAGTCGGTCTGGTCAAGGTAACTAATAACCGATGTATCAAGATAAAGCCTTAGCTTTTTCGCAGCCATGGTCGAAATATAGTTCGCCGCGCCCGTTATGTCTAGCGCATAGCCGCCCCCCAACCATAATGCGCCCTGCTGGAAACCTAATTCACCCCGCTGGAACCATAATTCACCCTGCTGGAAACCTAATTCACCTTGCTGGAAACATAATTCACCTTGCTGGAAACCTAATTCACCTTGCTGGAAACCTAATTCACCTTGCTGGAAACATAATTCGCCTTGCTAGAAACATAATTTACCCTGCTGGAAACCTAATTCACCTTGCCAAAAACATAATTCACCTTGCTGGAAACCTAATTCACCTTGCCAAAAACATAATTCACCTTGCTGGAAACATAATTCGCCTTGCTGGAAACCTAATTCACCCCGCTGGAAACATAATTCACCCCGCTGGAAACATAATTTACCCCGCTGGAAACCCAATGCGGCTTGGGGGGAACGGCGGGGGCGGGGCGGCGGTTGGTTAATCGGCGGGTTTGGAGGGCTTGCGGCCGCGGTTTTGGAAGCGTTTGCCGAGTTCGTCGGCTACGATTTTGGCGTTGGGGACATCCCGGCTGGCCGCTTGCTTGCACGAATGATAGAGGTCGAGCATCCAATGATACGCTTCGTTCCCCGAAAGATAAAAAATGTTGTAAAGCGCCTCTACAACCTGTTCGGCAAGATTTTTGACGGGCGGCAGATTGCGAATGTCGTCATAATCGTTGGTAAAATCAGCCTTGTTGAGCCACGGCGGCACAAGGCCGGGGTAGAGGTCAACAAATTCCTTGCCTTTTTCAAGAAAAGCAATGGTCTTGTCGCCGACAATGGCCATTTCTTTGCGCTCCTCCGTCGTGAGCGGGCTGCGATACGGCTCCAGTTTGGTCAAAACCTGTTGCAAAAGGTCAGAAATCTCGGTAATAACAGCAGCGGGTATGGCCGCAGTGTGCATATTGTGCATAATAACTCCTTTTTGCCGCCCGCAGCGGCGTTTGATTAGGATAATCCCTACAACGAATGTACGCAAGGGGCATGGAATGCCGCTACGGCACATCGCTTGGGGTTATATCGAAAAATTCGGTGAAACTAACCGTTTGCTGCGCCTTGGTTACGCGATACTTGGGTATGTTTGACCTTTCGGGATTGGGCGGAGTACCATTTGTCCAAACAAATACCGCATCTTTGGTTGGTATGAAGGTTATCGGGTCTACGGTGCCGATTATTAACAGAAGATAATAGGTACCGGTTCCTCTCCATGGGTTGTCCGCGACAGTAGTCAGGTCGATGGATAATGCGCCGGATTCCACCGGCACGCCGCCGGAAGCGGTTGCTACATCATCTTCAACTGAAGAAGAAAGAGACAACACAGCCGCTTTCCCATGGTGAGGGATGTCGTAGTAAAAATCGGTAACGATAATGGTTTTAGGGTCGGTGTTCGCGTTCTCCGCCGGCGCGTCCGCCTCACACGCCACAACGGCAAACCCCATAGCCAGCAAGATACAAAGCCTGCTTATTAATATGTTTTTCATAGTACTATACTATCCTTGGTGTCGATTATACACAACCAACCTGCCGCCTGTCAACAATTTTTCTTCAAAAGGTTCTTTAACACAGGCCGGGAACACAGTCGTTTACGATAATGAATGTAAGAAAAAATAGGCTCCGGCAATAGTTGCCTGTCAATTACAATGCTTTCCATAATGAATTACCTCAGTCTACCATGTATAGTTTTTTTTAGGGGGAGGGCGGTTTTTTTGCGGAGAGGAGGCGGGCGCGGATTCAGGCGGCTTTCGGGCGCCGCGGCGCTCATAGTTTGGTTTTTCCGCGCGCGGCGGCGGCGGCGCGTCCGGTTTTTCAAATTGATAAATGTACGTGTTTGAAACGCCGTAGGTTAGCGTGGCGCAGGCATCCGCTTTTTGCCCAAAAAAGGATTCAAAGCCGCTATGGTCGCTTATGACGATAATCTTCCAGCCCGGAAAGTTTTTCCGAAGCACGGCCATCTTCGCATAGCCTTCTTCCGCTTCATTCAGACTGCCCAGCCGTTTGCCATAAGGCGGGTTCGTTATGATAATGCCCGGTACGTCCGTAAAGGTTTTGGCGTTTTCCATAGGCAATTTGTGGAAAACCGGCGGCGTGGATACGGTGAACCCGTCAAAAGCAGCGCTCAGGTTCTTTTGCGCAAGGCTGATAAGGCCGCTGTCGGTGTCGCTCCCGATTATCGAAAAGGGTTTGGAAAAATCCGCCGCTGCCCGCAGTTCTTCACGAACCGATGCGGCGCTGTCCGTGTCGGCAGGTAAAAGATGGTCAAACGCAAAATGACGGGTCAAATTGGGCGCAAGATTGCACGCAAAAAGGGCTGCTTCTACCGCTATCGTGCCTGAACCGCAGAAAGGGTCATAAAGAGGATATTTCCTCCGCCAGCCCGCGGAAAAGAGCAATGCCGCCGCGCTTGTCTCCCGCAGCGGGGCAATGCCGCCGCTGCCCTCGCGGTAACCCCGTTTGAAGAGCGGTTTACCGCAAATGTCCAAAAGTATATCTGCCTGGTTCTTTTCCAGAAAAACGCGCAGTTCGATTTTTTGCGGCGCATTGTCGTCAAGCCGTTGTAAGCCCCATGCGGTACAAAGGCGCTCGGCCGCCGCCTTGTGTACAAGCGACTGTATAGCCGTCTGCGCCTTGAGTTGGGAGGCCTTGCTGCGCACCTTGCTTACAAAAAGCCCCGCATTACGGGGAACAAGCGCCTCCAGTTCTATTTTGCGGACACCTTCAAACAGTTCGTCGAAGTTGGAAGCACGGAAACTGGCGCACCGTAACAGCAGCCGGTCGGCCGTACGCAGAGCGCAGAGCGCCCGGTATATCCCGCGGAGGTCTGTTTGAAAGACAATTTGCCCCCAACGGCTCTCCAAAATCTGATATGAGCCGGAAACCTCGTTTAATTTTCGGATTTCATTGGAACATATTTTTTCCGCGCCCAACGCGCAAAACGCAATCAGCGTGTAATCAAAAGGTTTCATCGGCAAAGTGCGGTAAGCATTCCCATAACAGAAAGCATTGTACCAGGATGAAGGGTTTTCTTCTAGAGGAAGCACTGATTAGAGTCAATTTAATCAGCGTTTCCCTAGAGGAAGCAGGAACGCCAGGAATTTAGACGATTTCTAAAGGCGCTCTCTTGCCGTGAGGATGTTTTTATGATATAATAAGTTTGCTATTTTCAAATTTTGAAAGGCAAAACCTATTTTGGAGGCAAATAATGATTATTTTAGTATTGAATTGCGGGTCATCTTCCGCAAAGTATCAGGTGTACGACTGGGACGCAAAGGAAGTTCTGGCGGTAGGCGTGGTTGAAAAGGTAACTATTGCCGGTTCGTGGATAGAACACAAGCCCAAGGGCAAACCGGAATTCACCCTTAAAAAAGATTGTCCGAACCATACCGATGCGGTCAACCTGATAATTCAGACGCTTACGGACAAGGAACATGGCGTTATAAGCGATATGGGCGCAATAAAGGCTGTGGGGCATCGTGTTGTCCAGGGCGGCGAGAAATTCACCAAATCCGTGGTAATTACGCCGGAAGTGCTTAAAACTATCGCCGATATTAAAGATTTGGCACCGCTTCATAACCCGGCAAACATCATGGGCATCGAAGCCGCGCAAAAGGTTCTTCCTAATGTGCCGCATTGCGCCATTATGGACACCGCATGGCACCAAACAATGATGCCGGAACAATTCCTTTATGCCGTTCCGTCAGATTGGTATGAGAAATATGCCGTGCGGCGCTACGGTTTCCACGGTACATCGTTCCTCTATGTAAGTAAGCGCGCCTCCGTTCTTTTGGGTAAACAGCCCAAAGATACCAATTTGATTATTGCGCACATTGGTAACGGCGCGTCTATCAATGCCGTCAAGAACGGCTGCTCTTTCGACACATCGATGGGAATTACACCGCTCGAAGGGCTTGTCATGGGGACCCGCTCAGGCGATATGGACCCGGCGCTTCCTTTTTATGTAGCGCGGAAAGCAGGTATCAAATACGAAGAAATGGAAAATTGGCTGAACAAAAAGTCCGGCCTTTTGGGGCTTACCGGTCAATTTTCTGACCGTCGTGATATTAACGAGGCGGCGGGTAAAGGAGACAAGCAGGCACAGCAGGCACAGGATATGGAAGCCTACCGGCTGCGCAAATACATCGGTGCATACTATGCGGCGCTTGAAGGCAACGTAGACGCGCTTATTTTCACCGCGGGCGTTGGCGAGTTTGCCGGCTTTATGCGCACTAAATTTTGCAAAGGCCTCGAAAAACTCGGCTTTGTCCTTGATGAGGAAAAGAACAATTTGGCGCGTACCCGCAACTGCGAGTCGCTTATTTCGGCGGACAATTCGCCATTGCCCATCTATGTAATTCCTACCGATGAAGAACTTGTAATGACTGAAGATGCTTTTGCTTTGTTAAACGGCACCTATGATATTCATACCAAATTTGCCTATTCTTTCCAGAAGAAAGATTATGTAAACAAAGCGCGCGCCGCCGGCCTTGAAAAAGACCTTGCAAAAAACCCGGCCCTCAAAAAAATTATAGCGCTTCCTAAATAAACCCTGGTTGTAATGCGCCCGCATTACAACCAGCCCTGTCTTTTCGCGGGCCACCGCCCCAAAAGACAGGGACTGGGCCGGGGAGGTCGTCCGTGCCCTCCGGTAGCGCTGTGTATGCGCTGAAATAGCCCCCCCTTTCTTCAAAAAACAGGCGGATGAGGCCGCCCGTTGGGAAACGCTAAAGCGCTGCCCTAGGGAAGCACTGATTAGCGTCAAGTTAATCAGTCTTTAACCTAGAACGCCCAGCCGAAACCGCAGGCTGCGCGGAATCCTACGCCAATGCCGAATCGTGTTGGTTCCGGTCCTATCAACACAGCCGCTTTCTCTTGGCCAATAGTAATGGGAACTTGAACAAGCGGGTTAATAAAGAAGCCGCCCGGCTTGCCGATGTCTATCTTCCAGCCGACTTCAGGCGTTATGGCAGCGCCGGTTAACGTGACTAGATAACTGCCAAAGCTGCTTGGATATTTTACTTCTTTTCCATCAACTTCCCATGTGCCTTCTACAGGGGACAGTCCTGAATGAATACCGAAACCGACTCCCAAACCCGCGTAGAATTTCTTTCCCCAAGGGTAGAACCGTGCCACAGCGTTAATGTCTATGTCATTAAAAAAGAAGAACGCCGATGTCCAATAGGCGTTCAAACCGAGAGACATTTTTGGACCGAGCATAAACTCGCCGCGCGCCCCCGCGCCTACAAGGCTCACTTCGCCCGAAAGCCAGACCTTCTTTACAGCCGCCGATTTCTCCTGCGCCGCAAGTCCGCCCGCAATCATACTTACGAGCGCCAAAACCAATACAATCTTTTTAGCCATTACAATCTCCTTTGGCTTTTCTGAACACC
>JAIRPM010000137.1 GCA_031257075.1 Spirochaetaceae bacterium | reverse complement strand
GGTAACTTTTCATTCACCACAAATTCCCGTTTGCGTCGAAAGGCCAGTCTTCCGGCCCGCCTATGATGTTCAATTTGTTGTTCGATTCGGCTTCTTTACACATTGCTTCGGATATCCATATCGTTTCGGTATGGAGGCTGTCGGGAACACGGATAACGCGGGGCGCGTTTTTGTCCGCGCCCAGACTCGTGCGGAGCGCTAACTGTATCGCTTCTTTGTCGTTGTCCATAACGCAGGGGATTTTTACCTGGTCTAAACCCCGCGATGTCGCCGCGTTTACATAGGTCGCGTCAAAATCAATCTTGTCGAAAAGCCGCCGTGTGGTGGTGTGCGCTGCCCCTATGCCAAAGGCTGTGCCGTGCGTGTCCGGGGTAAGGTCAAGAACGGCCGTGCGCTTCACTTCGATACAACTTTGGGTAATGAAGGGCGTGCAATAACCGGTGCCCGTTACGTTGGGGTCCATGCCCGTGCCCGATATGTCTTTGCCGATGCGGTCTACGACCAGCACATCAGCGGTTTTGAAGAAAATGATGGGCAGATGACCCCGCGCCTCATTGAGGAGCGCCGGCTCTTCGCGCTCGATGTCTTCCGGCTTGAGCGCGGCAAAACGGCAGGTCTCGCAGTAGGCGTTTTCCAGTATGGCAAGCCCGAGCGCGATAGGCGCGTGTTTCACGATGGCGCGTCCGAAAAGGTGAACACGGTGCGCCATGAAACCAAAGCCGCGTTCATGGCAGACATCGGCGCCTTCGCGTTTGCCTAAGCCTATCGCCATCATTTTCATAAGGCCGCTTTCGTATTCGCCGTGAAAATCCGTGTGCGGCTTCACGCGCCCCGCGACAATGATACCGTCCGCGCCGGCGGCGTTCTTGTCGATACGCACGTCCTGGCCCTCGTCATTTTTACCGATGATGACGGTTTCCATTGATGAGCGCACCGGGCAGTTGGTAAACGCCTCGGTAACGCCGTACGATTCAATCAGCGCTTTTTGACCTTCCGCCGTAGCCCCGCCGTGGCTGCCCATCGCGGGCACAACAAAAGGCTTGCCGCCTTTTGATTTGACGAAGTCCGCTATCGCCTTGGTGATAACGGCGACATTGGCAACGCCGCGGCTGCCGCAGGTAATCGCTATAGTCATTCCCGGTTTGATATACGCGCCCAATTCGGGGCGGGACATTTCGGCAAACACCGCCTGCGGTATCGCTTCCGGTTCGATATGTTCTTTGTCAAAGAGTTGACGAGTTTTTACCATACGCGGAAGTTTAACCTCCGCGCACAGTTGCTTTATCACATTATTATTGAAGTTCATACTAAAATAAGGTACCAAAAACAAAATGCATAATGAGCAGTTCGATAAAGCCTACCGCCCATGCTATTGTCGTGGTAAACGACCAAGTGCGGATTTGCTCTCTGGTATCGCTTATGCCCATCAGCCGGTTTGTTACCCAAAAGAAACTGTCGTTGAAGTATGAAAAGAACAGCGAGCCTATGCAGGCGGCAAACGCGCCCAGCATTACGCTGCCGCCGGCGGCGGCCACAATCGGGGCGCAGATGCTTGCCGATGTGGTCATAGCAACGGTGCCGGAACCCTGCGCGAACCGAATCAGCGTAGCGATAAGGAATGGCAGTACGATTACGGGTATAGGCTGCGCGGAAAGCCCCTGCGCGATGTAGTTGCCGATGCCGGTGGTTGTAAGCACCCGCCCCAGAGCGCCCCCGCCGCCTGTTACCAGAATGATAATCCCGGCGCTCTTAATCCCGTTTTCCATTTTGTCCAGCGCTTCTTTGCGGGGGATTTTCAGCGCAAGCGTATAGATGGCGGCGACAAGCCCCAGTCCCACGGCAATCACCGGTGTTCCTAAGAAACCCAGCACAGACGCGAATACGCCTGTCGCTTTGACCGCCTTTGAAACGGTGCTGCACAAAATCAGCACGATGGGGAGGAGGATGGGCAGAAACGACAGGAAAACACCGGGCATACCCTTTTCATCCCCGTCTTTGAGCGTGTCATAAACAGGGCTTTGATAAGCGGGGCGTTCCCAGCCTTCACCCTCTCCGGCGGGTATCTGGTAAATCTTCCTGCCCAGCCGTGTCGCGTAGAGGGTAGTGGCTATCATCATCGGGATAGAAACGATGATAGAGATAAGGATGAACTTCCCCAAATCCGCGCCGAAAAGCCCCGCCACGCCGAGCGGGCCGGGTGTCGGCGGCACGAGCGAATGGGTGATGACCAAGCCGCCCGCCAGCGCGAAGCCGAGGCTTACCGCCGATTTCTTTGTTTGGCGCGAAATCGCCTTTGCGATAGGCGAGAGAATGACAAACGCCGAGTCGCAAAAAATCGGGATAGAAACGATGAATCCGGTAATAGCAAGCGCGATTTCTTCCCTGCCTTTACCGCAAATCTTGAGGAAGGTACGCGCCATACGCGCCGCCGCCCCCGACACCTGAAAAATCTCGCCCATCATTACGCCGAAGCCTATAATGATGCCGATACTGCCAAGCGTGCCGCCGAAACCCGCCGCTATAGCGTCCGTAATCTTTGCCGTGTCAAGGCCGGCAATAAGCCCGATAACAACCGCCCCCGCAATCAACGCGAGAAAGGCGTGTATCTTCGTCTTTAAGATTAAAAAAATTAAAAAAGCAAGCCCTATAACAAGAGCAAGCACAAGTTGTGTCCCTGATGCTTCCATACTACAATACTCCATTTTTCCAAAATATAAGGGCCCGTTAAACCGGCGCGTTTCTCGCGCGCTTTTCCAGCCGCCGTTAAAAACACGCCTTTAGGAGGCTCCTTGCTTTGAGCATACCGCAAGACTGTTGATATGTCAATTATGCGCGGAACGGCGCGTCAGGCGAATGCCAAGGCGGATAGATGTTAACCCAACACGTGGCTGGAACTATTGTAGTTGCGGCGGGTATTGCCTTCTTTTCCGTTATGTATGAACTTAAAATTAACAGCCGTTTTTCAATAGTACTTGAATCCGGATATGGAAATTCGTTTTTATATTTTCACCCTAACTATATTGTTGATGGCAAACTAAGGTGGTCCTTGGCAGAATATATTTTTTGTTGATATAGGCTTAGGTTATGGTCAAAAATATAGCGCCGCAAATGGAAAACGCGGCAGTTTTCTTGAACCTGCGGGGGCATGGTACCGGAGAGACGGATGTATGCTGTCCCCCAGTATTGGTTGGAAGATAGATTTGGGAAAACCAAATGGTTTGATAATGCCAATCAGCGTTGGAGTAACTTGGATAACCGGCCCATCAACATTTTCAAATATTGATTTAGATATTACGCCGTATGCAAAAGTAGGTATAGGCCGGGCTTTTTAGCGCCGCGGCGCTTTCGGACTTTTACCGCGCATTCAACTGCCGGTTGATAAGGGAAGCACTGATTAGCGTTAATTTAATCAGTATTGCTTTAGCGGGCAGGGCACTTGACAATTTTATACCCCTGTGTTGAAATGCTTTTGTACATTGGACAGGAGTTATTATTATGGGAAAGGTAGTTACTTTTGGTGAAATCATGATGCGCTTTCAAACGATGAGCGGACGGCGGATTAGGCAATGCCTGCCCGGTGATTTGAATCTTACATTTGGCGGCGCTGAGGCTAACGTTGCCGCTTCTCTCGCGCTTATGGGCGGTGAGGCGGTGTATGTAACGGCGTTACCGGATAATCCTATTGCGGATGCCTGCCTGGGCGCTCTGCGCGGGCTGGGTGTTGATGTTTCTAACGTGGTCAAAAGCAAGAAAGGCCGCTTCGGTATTTATTTTGTTGAAGCAGGCGCGAACCAGCGGCCGAGCAACGTTATTTACGACCGCGACTATTCATCTATTTCTATGGAATCCGGTTACAATTGGCCTGATATATTCAAAGGGGCAAGTTGGTTCCATACGACCGGAATTAGCCCGTCACTGTCTAAAATTTCGGCGGAGGCCACGTTGGCGGCGGTAAAGGCGGCCAAAGCCGCCGGTCTCACCGTCTCGACCGACCTCAACTTCCGCAAAAAACTCTGGCGCTGGGAAGACGGTACCGACCCGAACAGCCTTGCCGCCAAGGTGATGAAGCAGATGCTACCCTTCGTCGATGTTATGATAGCCAATGAAGAAGATGTGGGCGATGTGCTGGGCATACATGCCGGTAATTTGGACACTTCTTCCGGTTCTATCGATGTGCAGAAATATCCCGGCATTGCCAAGCAAGTCGCCGGCCTCTTCCCCAACCTGAAAAAAATAGCGTTTACCCTGCGCGAAAGCGTGTCGGCAACCCATAACAACTGGGGCGCGATGCTCTACGATTGCGCAAGCGGAAAAAGTTACTTCGCGCCCCAATCGGACGGAAAATACAGCCCCTATCAGATAACCGATATCGTTGACCGCATAGGCGGCGGCGACTCCTTTGGCGCGGGGCTTATTTATGCCTCACAAGACGCGGAGTTGTCCAAGAATGACGCGGATGTTTTAGGTTTTGCGACAGCCGCTTCGTGTCTCTGCCATTCTGTCTACGGCGATTTCAACTACAGTACAAAAGCGGAAATCCTTGCTCTGATGAAAGGCTCTACGTCAGGACGCATCGTTAGATAACCCCAAACCGGCTGAGGAGGCCGCCGCCGGTGTATCCCCGCCGCATCAGCCTTACCCTGCAGGCAGGAGTATGCGGCGGTAATCGTCAATAGTGTTTGCATGTGTTAAACGGCAGCGCAATTCCGCGCCGCCGCGCAAGCCTTTTGTATAAGCGCAAAAAATCTTTCGCATTTCAAGGCAGGCGGTCTTTTCACCGATGGCCGCCGCCATAAGCGTAAGGTGTTCAAAAGCGGCGTTCAGTTTTTCGGCGGCGGATGGCTCGTCATACCGGCCTGTTTCGAGCAGCGATTTAGTCATACGGAATATAAACGGATTGCCCATCGCGCCGCGCGCGAACATAAGCCCGTCGCAGCCGGTTTCGGCAAACATACGGAGCGCGTCTTCCGGCGTATACAAATCTCCCGAACCGGCAAGCGGAACCGACAGCGCCTGTTTGAGGCGCGCCAACTGCGTCCAATCGCTTTTTCCCCCATAGCCTTGCGCCCGTGTGCGCGGATGTAAACTTATAAGCGCCGCGCCGGCATCCTGCGCCCTCAATGCGCACTCAAGGTAATTGACCGAAGCGTTATCCCAGCCTGAACGGAGTTTGACGCTTACCGGAATGCCGCCTAAAAATTGCTCTGAAGCATGGCGCAGTGATTCGACAATGCGGGCAAGCAGCGGCGGGTTTTTCATCAAGGCGCTGCCTGCGCCGGTTCTTGTTACTTTGGGGACAGGGCAGCCGGCATTCAAGTCGATGACAGCCGGTTTGTAGGGCGCCAACCGTTCAACGGCGGCGGCGCATGTTTGCGGGCATGAGCCGAAAAGTTGAATGCCGTAAGGTTTGCCGGCCGGCGCGGCTGTTGATGCGGCGGCATTTTCCGCAATGGAAAAATCCGGCGTATTCCGTAAGATATAGTCTTTGCCGGGGCGCTTAAAGGAAACGCCGCGAAAAACCGATTCGGCGGAAACTAATTCGGTAAAAGTGAAATCCGCCCCTTCCCGCGCGCAGATAAACCGGAATGCCGCATCTGTCCAGCCGGCAACCGGCGCAAGAAAAAGATTACCGGCGCAGGTAAACGCGCCTAGTGTTACCGGATGGAGGTGCTTCACCGGGCAGATAGGACGCCATTGTTTTTCGCGCTTTTCCGCGCCCGCACTACCGTTGAAATCATCGACCCCATGGCAAGCGCTATGAAAATAACGCAGATAGGTTTGGTAAAAAGCAGCCAGAATTTGCCGTCATCAATTTGCATAAAGCGGCGCAGATTGCTTTCGCTCATCGGGCCAAGGATCAGCGCAAGCAAAATAGGGCTGAGCGGGAATTCATACTTCTGCAGCAGGTAACCGGCCAACCCCATAGCAAGGGCGAAAAACACATCGAACATATTTTGGTTGATGGCATAAGAACCGACAAGCGACAGGACAAGAATGGCGGGTATCAGGAGTTTCCGTTCCAGCGAAATGATTTTGGCGAAGAGTTTAATGCCGGCCATACCTACAATCAACATGGCAATGTTAGCCACGATAAGGGAAGCAAAAACCGCATACACGATGTCCATATGCTCGACATACATCATAGGCCCGGGCTGGAATCCCTGCAAAATAAAAGCGCCCATAAGGACGGCGGTATTTGAATCGCCCGGTACGCCGAGTGAAAGCAGCGGTATCATCGCGCCGCCTGTACAGCCGTTATTGGCGGATTCCGCCGCCGCTATGCCTTCCGGGATACCGGTGCCGAATTTCTCAGGATGTTTGCTTGTCCGTTTTGCTTCGGAATAGGAAACAAAGGCCGCGATATCGCCGCCTGCTCCCGGTATTGCCCCGATAAACGTACCGAAAAAGCCGCCGCTGATGGTCGCGCGGCCGATAGCCTTTATATCCTTCAGGCTGGGAAGCACGCTGGATATCTTTGCGCTGATTTTTTCGCCTTTCAGGATGTTCTCGATATTGGCAAAGACTTCGGAAATGGCAAACAACCCGATAAGTCCGGGAATGAACGGAATCCCCTCATAGAAGCCGGGCAGTTTGGTAAAGCGCAAATAGGCGGACACCTTGTCCATGCCCACGGTAGCGATGAGCAGCCCCAGAAAGCCGCTCATAAGCCCTTTGGTAAGGCTTTTGCCGGAAATGGAAATGATGACCGAAAGCCCGAACAGCGCGAGCGCGAAGAATTCCGCGGGGCCGAAACGAAGCGCCAGTTTGGAGACAAACGGGCTCAGGAACGTCATCGTAAGCGCGCCTATCATGCCGCCGCAAAAGGACGCGAACAGAGCGATGGACAGGGCGCGTCCTGCTTCGCCGCGTTGTCCCATGGGGTAGCCGTCGAGGATGGTCGCCGCCGCCGCCGGCGTTCCCGGCGTTTTTATAAGGATGGCGGCAATGGAACCGCCATACATCGCGCCGCAGAAAATGCCGAGGAGCATGCCGGTTGACGGGATGATAGGCATCCCGTAGGTAAAGGGTATGAGCAGCGCTATGCCCATAGTCGAGGTCAAACCGGGTATTGAGCCTATGAGTACGCCGCTTGCCGCGCCCAACAGTACAAACAGAAGGTTGAGCGGCGCAAACACGGGGGCTATACTTGTCAAAATGAACGCAAAATCCATAACAGTTCCTTATAAAAGGTTTTCCAGCAAACCAAGCGGCATATCAATACCGAGCAGGAATTTGAACGCGCAGAAAATAGCGGCCGTAGCGCCGAGCGCAAAGAGCGCCATCACCGGATAGCGGCGCATACCGAGCAGGAACATAAGCGCGAAGAGCAGCAAAGGCGTTGTGAGGGGAAAGCCCGCCAGTTCCCAACTGAAAACATACAGCGCGATAAGAGCGATGCCTGCAATCAGCCGCCGTATGCCTTTATTGCGGGGGCTTATGGTTGGCGCGGGCTTATCGGCGGCTGCCGGACGCTTGAGCGCCTGTACAAAGAGCGCCGCGCTGCACACGAAAAGCCCGGCGGCAAGCCAGCGCGGGAAAAATTCCGGCCCCACCGGCACATTTTTAAACTTCTTGAAAAATAATGTCATGGTGAATGCGCCGCCGGAAAACATCATTCCGATAATCCCGCACACCATGTCGGCTGTTTTAAACATAGTTGAACCTAATCCTTTTACAAACGGCCCCGGTTTTTCAATTCCGCGGCCGTCCAAGTATCCTTATTTTACAATGGCATGCATTCCTCTGTCAAATAAAAAACGCGCCGCGCGCGCGCCGGGGCGTTTTGCGCCGGCGGCATTACCGGCAGGCGGCGCAAAGCCGGGAGCGGAACACGGAAACGCCTTCTTTTAGGCTTTTGGCTTCAATTTCGATAAGATTGCCCTCGCTGTAGGTGTAGATTTCTACAGACTCGCGGGGCAGAATTTCATGGATATAATTGATATCGATATAAATTTTGGAGGCATCCATAAGGTTGAGATTATCCGCATAATTCTGCGTCCATTCGATATAGCGGACGTTGTTCACATGGCCGTTATAGTCGGCATCGGAATAAGCCGGCACGATAATACCCGCTTTTGTCATCCCGGCGCATTCATGGAGGACGGGGAGAGGGCCGCGTAGGGCATCGGCCATAGTTTCGTTGCGGGGAAGCGGGGTACAGAGGCTTTCTTCGCGCAAAGGGCGGCGCTTTTTAATGTCAATGAGGAGCCATTCGCTTCGCGCCCGCGTAACAACGGAGCCTTCCTTGTCGGTGAGAAGGTAATCGCGGGTGGCAAAAAGCTTCTTGAAGCCGCGCGGCCATGTTGACAAGTTAAGCCGCTCGGAAAGGCTGGAGCGTCTTTCTATCTGCGCCGAAAAGCGGGACAGAACCCAGCCCTGCCCGTTTGCCGCCATCGCATTCGCGCCTATTCCGAGAACATCGCCATGGTGCGTCGTGGCGCGTTGAAAAAAATTAAAAACAGCTGAAGGTTTAATTCTATTTGATTTATCAACATCATCCAGCGCAACGTCGATTTCTTCGGTCCAAACATCCATACCGCATTATGCCATAAAAAGCCCGTTCCCGTAAGTCTAGGACAATATGCCGCTCAGTTAGGACAATATGCCGCTCAGTTAGGACAATATGCCGCTCAGTTAGGACAACGCGCCGCTCAGTTAGGACAATATGCCGCTCAGTTAGGACAATAAGCCGCTCAGTTAGGACAACGCGCCGCTCAGTTAGGACAACGCGCCGCTCAGTTAGGACAATATGCCGCTCAGTTAGGACAACGCGCCGCTCAGTTAGGCAGACGCGCCGCATAGTTAGGCAGACGCGCCGCTTAGTTAGGCAGACGCGCCGCAGAGTGAGGCAGACGCGCCACAGTGTTAGGCAGACGCGCCACAGAGTTAGGCGGACGCGCCGCTCGGGTAGG
>JAIRPM010000098.1 GCA_031257075.1 Spirochaetaceae bacterium | reverse complement strand
TTGAGCGGCCTTGACCTTGGGGATGGGATACCGGCCGAAATTACGCCGGACGGTATCCCTGCCGGAGCGCCGGCTGATGGCGTACCTGAAATTCCCGCTGAAGGCATAGCGCTGGGTGAAACAAGCGACCTTGACCTTGGGGATGAAGCGGCATTGGATAAAACGCCAGACATAGCGCTTGACGGCGCGCCCGAAGTTCCGGTTGACGACGGGGCTGAAGGCATAGCGCTGGACGATATGCCTGATTTAAGCGGCCTTGGCTTTGGGGATGAAATCCCGGAAAACGCGCCGCTTGAAGATACGATAGCCGCGTCCAGCGAGGAAAAAAATTCTCTTGTGCCGGATATGCCGGCGGATGATGCCTTTGATGCGTTTGACCCGGCGGCCTTTGCGTCCGGACCCGGCGGCGCTCCGGCGGACGATGGCCTTCCCGGGCTTGACGCTTTTGCCATACCCGGTTTAACCGAAGACGGCAAACCGCCGGCAATTGCGCCGCGGCCTGCCGAAGAGGCGCCTTCCGCTTCCCATGATATTGCTTTAAGCGATGACGATTTGCGGGAACTTTTACAGACCCTTGATTCATACCCGTTGAATCTGCGCATTGCCTGTGAAGAAATTTTAACGGATGAAAACACGCCGGGTTCGGCCAAATCCCGCCTTGTTATGCTGCTGGTAAACGGCGGCAGCCCCCGTGAAGCGGCCGAAGCGGCCGGGCGTATTACAAAAAAAAGCATTGTACTGCCTAAAGGCGCTTTGAAAAAAACAGCCAAAGAACTGGAAGCCGAGCAAAAGTCGCTTAAATATATTTTTGTACAAAAATTTCTGCCGATTATCACGATTACGCTTATCGTTGGAATTCTGGGCGCATGCATATCATATTTAACTTATAATTTTATTATCAAACCAGTACAGGCGGATATGCTTTATAAAGAAGGATATGCCGCTATCGGCAAAGGCCAATACGAACGCGCCAATCAGCGTTTTGCGGACGCGTTCAAAAAACATCCTGTAAAAGAATGGTTTTATAAATATGCGGAAGCTTTTCGTGATGAAAAACAATATATATATGCGGAACGTAAATATGATGAATTATTGATTATATATAAACAGGATAAAAAAGGCGCTCTCGATTATGCGCGGATGGAATCACAATATGTACGCAATTATGAAAAAGCCGACCGTATTATCCGTGAAAACATCCTTGATTATAACGCGGATGACCCCGAAGGGCTTATCGCGCTTGGAGACATCAACCTTGACTGGGGGGACAGCGACCCGGAAGAATACTACGGCCGTTACGAAGAAGCGCGGCTTGCTTACGCCCGTTATATTACCGTAAAGGGGCAAAGCCCGCCTGTTATGGAACGTATGCTGAAATATTTTATACGCACCGATAACCTTGGAGAAGTTATCCGGCTGCAAAAAAGTTTCATGAACGCCCGAAAAGTGCCTATTGCGGCATCTACGCTCTCTGAACTGGGCGGTTATCTTCTTGATAAGCGGCTCGAAAAGCCTGACCGCGTACTGGACGCGCATATTGATAATATCGAAGGCATAAAAGATGTACTCATCCGCGCTGTGCAAACCGATGATGAATACCGTAAAAAAGAATACAAACGTACCGGCCGTGTTCCGCCGCCGCTTCCTGAACCGCATTACCAACTAGCGCGGTATTATCATTTTTATAATGCGCCTTTAGAAGAACGGCAGACACTGGAAACAGCCGCCGCCGCTTTTGATGCCGCCGTCATCGAAAATCCTAAACGCACGCGCAGCCGCATTGAAACCCAGCGTATGCTTGCCGATATGATGATAAAAGATTTACAGTGGTTTGATGCCGAAGACACGCTCGCAAAAGGCGTGAGTATTTATGAAGACGCGCTGGAACGCCGGATTGTGAAACGCCGTTATGCCGATGCCGGAAAATTATATGCGGCTCTCGGCAATATTGAGTACTTTATTAAAAATGATGATATGGAAAGCGCTGTGCGTTATTATCTTGCCGCGGAACGCAATGACTGGTCTCCGCCTGAACAGCAATACCGGATTGGCGCCGCATATTATCATTTGGAAAATTATCCGGCGGCATTGGAACGCTTTTTTGACGTATCAATGTTAATGCCGTACAACCGCCGGCTTCTTTCCGCGCTCGGCAATGTATCGTATCTGCGCAGCGATTATTTTGCCGCGCAGGGCTATTACAACCGGTTGGTGCGCCTGCTCGAAAGCGACCGCCTGCGTTTCCCCTCGCTTACGCCGGACGAACGCGCCGACCATGCCGAACTGCTGCGCCGCCTTATGATAGCGCTCAATAATCAGGGAGTCGCGCTTTCCGCGTTGTCGGCGCGCACCGGCAAACCCGCCTACCGCGTTGAAGCGCTGGCGCGGTTTAGCGAATCGGCGCGGTACTGGGATTTGCTTTCCCGCGACAACAATATGGTACGTCCCGGTCTTGTTGACCCGGGCATACCCGGCAAAAGCCTGCCGTATTTGAATATCCGCCAAACGCTCTATCCTGTTCCCGGTGCCAATCCCCAACTGTACAACACTATTGACAAAGATGTGCTGGAACCGTCCGAATGGGAAGAACTGGCCTCAAAAACCGATGTGCCGGGCGGGTAGCCGGTCTGCCTTACGCGCGGCGGTTGGAGGCGGCAGCGCGGGGCAACGGTTTGCGGGACGCTCTCTTAAATTTTCTTTCCTTATTGCCGATAATGATACCAAATGATAAAAAGCGGCGCGGTCAAAGCCCGTTTTTAGAAGGATTTGAAGTATGACACTTAAAAAGCGTTTAACTGTAACAACGAGCGTCATTATGGTGGCATCTATTGGCATTGTAGTAACATTGTTGTTGTTTTTGTCTTATCGGTCGCAAATAAGGCTCTCTATTGAAAACTTGAAGAATCTTACCGGTATTGAGTCCAGAAGCGTTCAGACTACGATGGAAAAGTATATGAACGTGATTACCACGCTTGCATATATTATGAATGGTTTTGAGTATACCGAAGAGGAGCAGCGGCGTGGGCGTTATGACGAAGCTATGAATTCAGCCATAAATTCAGTGCCGGAACTCGTCGGCCTAGCCACTGTTTGGAAGGACGGCGTTATCGACAAAAACGCGGACGCGGATGGGAAATTTTACCCTTATCGTACATGGTACCACAGGCAGAATAGTTTGGAGCCTGAACGTGATGACTATGTTAATTCTGGGATTGACTATGAGCGCATACTCAATAACCTTACCGAAAGCCCGCTTATTGGCAATGTCGAAAGGGGTAAAATGAACGGGGAAGATATATTTTTCGTTGACTTGATTATGCCCATTATTACTGATGATGAGGAAAGCCAGTACCAGGGGCAGGTTGTCGGATTTATAGCCGCCAATGTTGACCTCAAATTTGCTGAAGAAGCGATTAGCAGTATCCGGCCCTTTGAGGTGGGGAGGGCTGTCCTCTACTCGCATAACGGGACTATTGCGGCGCACTACAATCCTGAAATGATAGGCAAGCCTATTGATGACCCTGCGTCAGTGGGAGTGCTGGGGCAAAAGGCTGTTGAAGACACGAAGCGCACCTTGCAAAACGGTTCAGGCGAATTTGACCGTAACCGGGGGCGTTATTTCTACAGTTATCCGTTTTTTGTAGGCAAAACTACCACCGCATGGACTATTCTTAGTTCTGTTGAAGAAAAGGTCGTATTGGCGGATGTGCGCGCTATGCTCACATTGGCAATCATTATTTTACTGGCGGCTATCGCGGTAACGGTGGTGATTATCTGGTTTATGTCCGGTTCGATTTCCCAGCGCATTCTGCGTGTAGGCGCTGCTATCAAAGATATATCCGAAGGGGAGGGCGACCTTACCCGCCGCCTTACTATCCATGCCAACGATGAAATCGGCGCTATGGGTACCTATTTCAATAACACGATGGAAAAAATCCGGCTGCTTGTCCTTTCGATAAAAAGCGAGACGCATACGCTCTCCGACATAGGCGGCGAACTTTCTACTAATATGACGGAAACTGCGGCATCTATAAATCAGATGAACTCCACAATTCAGAGCCTTAAATCGCAGGTTATGAATCAGAGTACGTCGGTAACCGAGACAAATTCAACGATGCAGCAGATTATCAACAACATCGATAAACTAGGCGAACTGGTAAACAAACAAACCACAAGCGTGAGCCAGTCATCGTCCGCTGTTGAAGAAATGATTGCCAGCATCCAATCGGTAACGCAGACCTTGATAAAGAACGGCGCAAATGTGAAATCGCTTGCCGATGCCAGCGAAGTAGGGCGGAGCGGCTTGCAGGATGTAGCGCAGGACATTCAGCAAATTGCGCGCGAATCCGAGGGCCTTTTGGAAATTAACGCGGTTATGGAAAATATCGCAAGCCAAACAAACCTGCTTTCGATGAACGCCGCTATCGAAGCGGCTCATGCCGGCGAAGCCGGAAAAGGGTTTGCCGTTGTCGCTGACGAAATCCGCAAACTTGCCGAATCGTCTGGCGAACAATCAAAGACAATTTCATCTGTCCTCAAAAAAATCAAGGATTCTATTGACAAAATAACCCGTTCCACCGATGCCGTTTTGAACAAGTTTGAAGCGATAGACAGCGGCGTAAAGACGGTAAGTGATCAGGAACACAACATCCGCAATGCGATGGAAGAACAGAATGCCGGAAGTCAGCAGATTCTGGAAGCGATGAACCGTTTGAACGAAGTTACGGGTATGGTCAAAGACAGTACCACCGAGATGCTTCAGGGAAGCCAGCAGGTCGTTTCCGAAAGCCGCAATCTAGGCCATGTTACGCAGGAATTGGAAAACGGCATGAACGAGATAGCGTCAGGCGCCGAACAAATCAACACAGCTGTCGGCCGTGTAAATACCATTTCCGGCGACAATAAGCAGCACATCGACAACCTTGTCGGCGAGGTGTCCAAATTCATTGTAGAATAAGATTGGCAGGCGAAAGGGGCGTTTCCCTGCCTTGGGCGAGGGCTGTACAGGGCAATTCGGCAAATCGAATCGCCCTGTACGGCTAACTCAAAACGCGCTCCTGCTTCCGGCGCGGAGTTCTGGATACGGCGGTTTTTCGCGGCATAACTCTGATAGTTGCGGGGCAAGTCCGGCAAATGTGCCCTTTTGCGCAGTGTACAGATGATATGCTGCGGGGGGCTTGTTATTTTTTCTTTGAAAGTTATAATAGAGAGAAGAGGAGTTTGATAGTTCATGCCTACCATTAATCAATTGGTTCGGTTTGGCCGGCAGCAAATTTCGTCAAAATCGAAATCGCCGGCGCTTAGAGGCTGTCCGCAAAAACGTGGTGTGTGTACCCGCGTTATGACAATGACGCCCAAAAAACCTAATTCGGCAATGCGTAAAGTTGCCCGTGTGCGTTTGTCGCACGGCACCGAAGTTACCGCTTATATTCCGGGTATAGGGCACAATTTGCAGGAACACTCGGTAGTACTTGTGCGCGGGGGGCGCGTGAAAGATTTGCCGGGTGTGCGTTATCACATTATACGCGGCGCAAAAGACACGCTTGGCGTAGAAGATCGCAAACGGGGGCGTTCGCGTTATGGCGCAAAACGCCCCAAGGCTTAGGATTAGAAAGGAAATAACTATGGGACGTAAAAAAAAGACCATTGACCGGGGTATCCTGCCCGACCCGAAGTATAATAGCGTTGTTGTATCGAAATTTGTTAACCGTATGATGTGGGAAGGGAAACGCGCCGTTTCGCTTCACATTGTACATAATGCGCTGGAGGAATTGCGCGGAAAAGTATCCGACCACGAACCGTTGGAGGTTTTCCTAAAAGCAATAGAGAACGTAAAACCGCATGTTGAGGTAAAATCGAGGCGTGTCGGCGGCGCTACTTATCAGGTTCCTGTCGAAATTCGCGAAACCCGCCGTGAGGCGCTGGGGATGCGCTGGCTTATCAATGCCGCCCGTTCCCGTTCGGGGCATGCTATGTATGAACGCCTTGCCGCCGAACTGGTAGACGCTTACAACAGTACCGGCACCGCAGTTAAAAAAAAGGAAGACACGCACAAGATGGCTGAAGCCAATAAGGCGTTTACGCATTACCGCTGGTAACAGCGGGCAGTCAATAGCCTATCTTGAAAGAAGTTTTCCCCCTTTTTGATAAAGGGGCTTCCTGCCACTGTATTTCTACCGATTCGACATGCGCCCATGGTGGCCCGTGGTGGAGCCATGCCAGAAAGCGGGTGAGGTGTTCTTCTCCCCCTTCCGCATACACTTCTACTTCGCCGCTGTCAAGGTTGCGTACCCAGCCGCCAAGCCCATACTTGTCGGCTTCTTCTTTTGCTTTGAAACGAAATCCTACGCCCTGTACCCGCCCTGAAACCCGCGCATAAAAAGATTTATCCGGCATTATGTCCCCTCAACAGTACTGATTTTCTGCTATGAGTATATCTACAAGCCGGCCTTGCCCGCAAGTGTTTGGTTGGCACCTCCAGGACAAGAGCATGTAACTTTCGATTGGTTGCGGCCGGCGGTCAATGCCCCGTCCGCGCGCAAAAAAATAGGAGGCCGTTTGGCCTCCTATTTGCGTTAACTTGCGGGTTAGCGCGGGCTTATGGCCGGCTGTCCACGGGGCCCGGCCGTGGCGGCAAATGAAAGGCCGTCTTCCGCATCTGCGGGAGACGACCTTTGCTATTTTGCCCTTTTCCCCGCATAAAGCGGGAAAAAATCGCGTACCAAATAAACCCGTTATACGGTTTTATTTGATAACGAATGCTGGGGCAACGCCGCCTGTGGTATCTGTCGGGTCAAATGTTATGAACTGACCATCCTGCCAACATATAACAAATGCGTTTGCGTCTGGGCTGCGGCTGGCGGTCCAAACGAAGAGAGGTCCACTCCATGTTTCCCGGTTTTCTTGGCTGCTTGTATAATACGGGAAAGAAGCGCCATTAGAGTAACTGCCACTACTCTCTTGACTATAGGTAAGGCCTTCGGTTTTTCCCCACATCTCAGATATGGTAGGCAGCCACAGTGTAATGTTAGTGGTGAATTGCCCTGTTATTTGTTGTGTGGTCGGGTGTTTTAATGGGAAGACACGCCTTACTTTAAACACAGCCTCTTCCGGTACCCCGGCGTTCTTAAGCCCTGTCCAGTAGTTTTCCTTTAGGTACTTCGTATGCATTTCGGTGCTCAAATAAGTAAAACCCATGTCGAGTGTATTGCTGTCGTGCAGACGGGCCCTTCCGGGCGGTTCTTTGAAGCGGAAGACAAGGTGCGGCGTGGTTGAGCCGTTGCCGGTGGTATTGTAGTAGGAGTTTATCGCCACTACAATAACGCGCAGTTTGTCATTTCCCGTGCCTGAGTTGGTCAGGTCAATAGCGCCGCCGTTGCCGTTATACTCGGCCACGCTGAGCGAATGAAGATTGATATAATCACCCATCTTTATAACGCCGCCAAGCCCGTTAGAGGGATTCACGCTGGCCGGGTCCTGCGTCTTTATGTAGGTGCTCACATCAGT
>JAIRPM010000136.1 GCA_031257075.1 Spirochaetaceae bacterium | reverse complement strand
ATCTTCTTTTCGTCAATTTTGAGTTTGCATTTTTCCCAAACGGCACTAAAAAATGTAAGGTCAACCTCGCCGTTAAAGTCGCGCAATGTGGCAAATGCCATCCATTCTCCGGCATTCTTGCCGTTACGCGCCTGCATTTCACGCAGTGATGTAATTTCACCGAGCAAAATATGCTCCTCGCTTTCGCGGATTTTTTCAGTTTCCGCCAAGTTGACGCGCACATGTTTTTTCCATAACGTTTCATATTGGTCGAGCGGGTCATCAATGCCGTCAAAGTTGTCGGGCAAAAACACTTCATCGGCAAGAAGGCCGGGCTTTCCGCGCTTGCTGTCATATTTGCCTTTTATACACACAATTTTGTCGTCCGCCAAAAGATGTTCATAACGGAGCCACACAGACGAAAAAAACGTAATGTCTATTTGCCCGTTATAATCTGAAAGGGCGGCAAATCCCATTTGTTGTCCGCTTTTTGACATAATTTGTTTTTTATCATGTATCTGCCCTATAAGCGTATATGTTTTTCCGTTTATACCGCCGGTATCCGCGGCGGCCTTGCCCTCCGCGCCTTCGCCTTCAGCCGCCGCTAAATTGAGTTTTGTTATTTTATTCCAGAGTTCTTTGTACTCATCGAGCGGATGGCCGGAAAAATAAAAACCGATAAGTTCTTTTTCCATTTGCAGTTTTTCTTCGCGTGTCCAATCCGGGTATTTTGAAAATGTAAAATCCGTGTATTCATCGATATTTGCCGCGCCGAATAAACTTTCCTGACCGCCTTCTTTATCATCTTTCTTTTTTTGCGCGAAATCGGCGGCGCTTTCCAGATTACCCGCCAAAACCGCCCTTGGAACGCCGAATGAATCAAACGCGCCGGTTTTTACAAGCAGTTCGATAACTTTTTTGCCCACAGCTTTTATATCAATACGGTCAAGGAAATTCATAAAGCCGGTATACGGCCCGCTTTCGCGGCCGGCTATAATCGCTTCAGCGGGGCCCTCCCCTACTCCTTTAATTCCTAAAAATCCATATACGATGCGGCCGTCAACAGCGGTAAATAATTTTTCAGAATGATTAATATCGGGCGGGTTTATCGTCATTCCCATGCCGCGTACTTCTTCGATATATTTGGCGAGTTTATCGGGCGAGCCGAGTACGTTGGTAAGAGACGCCGCCATAAATTCGTGGGGAAAATGCGCTTTCAGATAGGCGGTTTGATACGCTACTACCGAATACGCCGCCGCGTGACTTTTGTTAAAACCATAACCGGCAAACTTTTCGAGTATATCAAAAATCTCGCCGGCCTTTGCCTCAGAAAAACCGTTTTTCGCCGCGCCCTCGACAAACTTGCTTTTTTCTTTTTTCATTACTTCGGCTTTCTTTTTTCCCATAGCGCGCCTGAGTACATCCGCGCCGCCAAGCGTATAGCCCGCGATACGCTGCGCCACCTGCATTACCTGTTCCTGATACACGATGACGCCGTATGTTTCTTTTAAATATTCTTCAAGGCATGGGTCAGGATAGGTAATCGGAATTTCCCCGTTTTTTGATTTGATATACTGCGGAATATTTTCCATAGGGCCGGGACGGTAAAGCGCGTTCATGGCTATAAGGTCCTCGATTCTGCCCGGTTTCAATTGTTTTAAGTGATTTTGCATCCCGTCAGATTCAAACTGAAACACGCTTGCCGTGCGTCCTTCGCAGAATAATTTGAACGTTTCCGCGTCATCTTCGGGTATGCCTTCTATTTTGAAATTCGCGTAGCCCCCCCCCCTCTTGCGGATAATATCAACGGCGTTTTTTATCACGGTAAGCGTGGCAAGCCCTAGAAAATCCATTTTTACAAGCCCGCATGACTCGAATAAATCCATTGTCCATTGCGTGGCGATGCTGCCGGATTTGTTATCATAATAGAGCGGCACATAATTGATGAGCGGTTCTTTTGATATAACGATGCCCGCCGCATGAAGCCCCGGATTGCGGTTTTTGCCTTCCAGTTTTTTTGCCATCGCAAAAAGTTCGGTATATTTGGCATCGCTTTCTAATTCGCGCAGTTTCGGCTCGTCGCGCAGGGCAATTTCCAGCGTAACGTTGGGGCCGTCCGGTATCAGTTTTGTAAGCATATTCGATTCATCAATACTGATATCCAGAACGCGCGCGACATCTTTTATCGCATTCTTTGCTTTGAGCGTACCAAAAGTAATTATCTGCCCCACGCGTTCCTTGCCGTACTTTTGCGTAACATATTCAATAACTTCGCCGCGCCTGTCCTGACAAAAATCTATATCAAAATCAGGCATACTTATACGTTCAGGATTGAGAAAACGCTCAAACAGCAGATTGTATTTGAGCGGGTCAATATCGGTTATGCGGAGGGCGTACGCGACAATAGAGCCGGCGCCGCTGCCGCGTCCCGGCCCCACGGGAATTCCGCGCGTTTTCGCCCAGTTTATAAAATCCGCGACTATTAAAAAATAGCCCGTAAAACCCATCGGTATAATGGTATTGAGTTCATATTCAGCGCGTTTTTGAATTTCCGCCGTTATAGTACCGTAACGTTCACGCAGGCCGTTTATTGTTTGAGAACGTATATATTCATCCATTGATGTAAACGGAAGCGGCACGGCAAATTCAGGAAGATAGTTGACTAATTCTTTTACCGGCACAAACGGAATTTCGGCTTTGCAACGCTCGGCGATTTTCACGGTATTCGTCATCGCGTCAGGATATTCAGGGAAAAGGGCTGCCATTTCTTCCGCGCTCTTAAAATAGAATTGATTGGAACTGAATTTCATCCGTTTTTCTTCGCCGCGTTTTTTTTGCGTGCCGATGCAAATCAGTATATCCTGCGCGGCGTCATCTTCTTTGTTGAGATAATGTATATCGTTTGTGAGTACAAGCGGGATGTTATTTTTTCCTGCTATTTCGATGATGAGCGGGTTGCTGTCTTTTTGCGCTTTAATTCCGTGGTCTTGAATTTCGAGGAAAAAATTTTCCGGGCCGAATAAATTTTTGAAGTAGACGGCGCGTTTTTCCGCTTCCGCTTTTTTGCCTTTTAAGATGAGGCGCGGTATTTCCCCGGCGATGCACGCCGAAAGGCATATAAGTCCCGCGTGATATTTTTCCAGCAATTCGTTGTCTATGCGGGGCTTGCCGTAAAAACCTTCGATGTAGGCCAGGCTCGAAAGGGTCATCAGGTTACGATAGCCTTCGGCGGTTTCCGCAAGCAGGATAAGGTGGAACGGTTTGCCGTCCGCGCCTTCGTTTGTCTCATCTACCGCGCGTTTAAGGCTGGAGCGTTCGTGGCGGTCGGTTTCGCTCATATAAAATTCGCAGCCTATAACCGGATGAACGCGCTCCGCCTCGGGGAGCAGGTCGTGGTCTTTGTTGTAAAGGCAGGCGTCACGGAACTTGAGGACGCCGAACATATTTCCGTGGTCGGTAATGGCAAGGTGCTTCATACCGAGTGAACGCGCCTTGTTTGCCAACTGCATACAAGACGCCGCCCCATCCAGCAGCGAAAAGTCCGTGTGGACATGAAGGTGAATAAATTGGTTTACAGGCGGCATCCCGGCCGCCAATACAGCGCTATCTGTAGTGGTCATAAGGGAAGTATAGCGGAAAAGCGGCGCTAGGGGTAGGGGCGCTATAACCGCGCTAACAATGCGTCAATGTCTGCGGGAATGACCGCCGTATTCGTTGTCCGCGCCATAACCGTTTGCAGTGCCGGCGGAACAGGCACCGGACAGGTAAGCGGCTCAACTTCATCCGCGAATTTTGCGGGATGCGCGGTCTCCAGCACGACAACAGGCGCGGCTCCGCCGGCAGGCATAAGTTTTTCCGCGGCTGCCCAGCCGACCGCGCCATGAGGGTCGAGAATGTAACCATAGCGTTTATATACCGCCTGTATTGACGCGCGGGTTGCTTCATCATCGACAAACGCCGCCTTTACGGTTGCCTTAAGATACTTGTAATCCCAGTGGCAAGCCATCCGCTCAAAATTGCTTGGCGCGCCTACATCCATTGCGTTAGAAATTGTAGCCACCGATTCGCGGGGCGCATAAACGCCGGTTTCGATATAATCAACAAAAGTTTTGTTGATATTAGTCGCCGCGATAAATCCATATATAGGCGCGCCCATTGCCTGCGTATAGAGGCCGGCGGTAAGGTTGCCAAAGTTGCCGGACGGGACACATATAACCGGAAGGCTGCCTGTTTTGGCCATCTGCCCTGCCGCGGCTGCATAATACACCGTTTGAGGCACGAGCCGGGCTATGTTAATAGAATTAGCGCTGGAAAGCTCCATACGTTTTCTGAGCGTCGTATCCGCAAATGCGGCCTTGACAAGGCGCTGGCAGTCATCAAAACTGCCCTCTACAGCAAGGGCGCTGATGTTCCCTCCCAGCCCGGCTATCTGCTTTTCCTGCAAAACAGAGACACGGCCTTTGGGGTAGAGTACCGTAACCGTGATACCCTCTATACCGAAAAAACCATCCGCTACAGCGCCGCCCGTGTCCCCGGATGTGGCAACAAGAATTTTGAGCGGTTTGTCCTCGCCCCGCCTGAGGTATGAAAAAGCACGCGCCATAAACCGCGCCCCAAAATCTTTGAAAGCCGCCGTTTGCCCATGAAACAATTCCAAAATGTGGAACCCCCCATCCCCCGTTTTGACCACGGGGCAGGGAAAATCAAACGCGCTCTCGATGATGCCGCTCAGCGCCGCCGCCGGAATATCGCCTGCCAAAAAAGGCTGTATAGATTCATAGGCAAGGTCGGAAAATGCCATATCCGCAAATGATGAGCGGACAGCGGCGGAATATTCCGGGATTTGTTCCGGGACAAAAAGCCCGCCGTCCGGCGCAAGCCCGGTAAGCGCCGCTTTTGCAAAAGAGACACCCTCATTTTTGTTACGAGTGCTGTAGTACTTCATAGTATAAGAGCATACTACTGTAATAGCAGCCATAAAAGTAAGGGGCGGCGGCAGGAATTGACAAGCGGAACAGCCGCGTATAGCCCCCTTTTAAGGTAATTTTATATTAGCGTGATATTTGCTATCATAGCGGGTATGCGACAGAAAACACCGCTTTTGTATTGTAGTATATTTGCGCTGCTTGCCTCCGCGCGTTTGGGCTTTGCCGCGCCCGAAGCGCCGGTAAAATACTTGTCCCCTAATAATGACGGGGTGCAGGACAACCTCACCGTCAATTTTACAATAAAAGAAAAACGCTATATCACCGAATGGCGGCTTTCTATCGAAGACGCAAGCGGACGTGTGATACGAACCATCAGCAACAAAGAAGCCCGTCCGCCCGCTATGAATTTTGTTGAATTCTGGAAAGCCTTGTTCCGGCCTAAACGCAGTGTTCAAGTGCCGCGTTCCGTCGTCTGGGACGGGCGCACCGATTGGGGCAGCGTCGTACCGGACGGTGTCTATACTTACTATTTGTACGCAAAAAATGACAACGGTAAAAGCAGTGAATCGGAACGCCGGACAGCCGTTGTCGATTGTACGCCGCCTGATATAAGCATACAGCCGCCGGCGGAGGCCGATAAATTTTTCGGGGCGGGAAGCAAAGCGGAATTGCGTATCGGGCAGCGCGGCGTTCAATCCAATATGCCCGCCGACCGGTGGACAGGCATCTTTGCGGATGCGCAAGGCTATATTCACAAAACATTTACATGGGAGGGTAATCCCGCCGATGTCCGCTGGCTGGGTGATAACGATGCCGGTTTCCCTGTTCCGGACGGGCTTTATTTTTATAGCGTTACCGGTGTCGATTTGGCCGGCAACCGGAGCGCCCCTGTGCGGATTAACAACATTATGTATTCAGGGGACAAGCCGCAAACAAACATTTCAATAAGCGGCAGCCGTTATTTTTCAAACAACCCCGAAAGCCCTCAGCACACGATTACGCTCGTGCCGTACATCCCGCATCCGGCAACAGGCAACCTTCTCAAGGAATGGAAAATTGAATTGATAGACAATGGCGGCAGGGGCAAGGCCGTGCGTTCATGGCCTGTAAGCCTTGCCGACAACCGTATTCCGCAGAGCCTCACGCTGGACGGTACAGACGGGCGCGGGCATCTTCTTCCTGACGGAGCCTACAGCGCCCGTGTGAGCGCATCGTACTTAAACGGCTACAATACACCGGCCGTTCTTTCTCCTCAGTTTTATTTGAAAAGTACGCCGCCGGCCGGTGCGCTGGCTGTACGCGAACCCAAAAACCGCGTCTTTTCACCGGGAAGCGGCATTGGACGGGAATATATTATTTTTGATGAAATGCTGGAATTGACCACCACCCGCTGGCGGGCGGAAATTCGCGGCGCAAACGGAAATCTTATTCGCGCCTTTGACCGGGGCGCCGGAACCGAAAGCCGTAAAAACGCCGCAAACTTTTGGGACGGCTTTGACGAATCCGGGAAACTCTGCGCAGACGGCGATTATTACTATTTAGTTTTTACCACCGACCTTGCCGGCAATCCATCGCGGGTACGGCCGGTAACGTTTTCCATTGACACGCAAAAGACCGAATTAATCATTCGCGCCGCGCTTGCGGCGTTCTCGCCCAATGGCGACGGTATTCAAGACACGATAACGTTTATACCATACTTAAAAAGCCCGGGAATCGAAACCTATCAGTTTGACATTATCAATGCCGAACGGCATGTGGTTAAAACAATAAGCGGCAACGGAAACCCGCCCGCTCAATTCGTTTGGGACGGCAAAGACAATAGCGGCGTTCTTGCGCCCGACAACCGCTATGCGGCAATCCTGCGCGTGTCTTCCCGTAACAGTAGCGCGCCGGTTATGGCCGTCACTCAGAATTTTTTGCTGAGAACGCATGGGCCTGCCGCCGTAGTGAATCCCGCCGCGCCTCTATCTTCAATATCCGGCGCTCTAATGCCTGTTTTCTCGCCGGATGGGGACGGGCGTAAAGACACGCTTCGAATTGACATTCAGTCGACTGTGGAAGATGAATGGACAGGCATATTTACGGACGCAAAAGGGACGACGGTCTGGCGGCGCGCATGGCACAACGACAAGGCATCTTCATTTGACTGGGATGGCACCGACGACAGCGGCAACCCCCTGCCGGACGGGAAATACACATTCACACTGAGCGCTGCCGATATCGCGGGAAACAGCATTCGTGTTTCTTCCGCGCCGCTTACATTAGACCGCCGGCCGGCGGCGGCAAGCCTTACTATTGCTTCCGATTACCTGGCCCCCTATGGCCGCGACAAAACACAGAATTGGACAGTCAACGCCGCCATCCGGGACGGTATTCAACACTGGGAATTCGCGGTGATTCCAGCGGGCGGCCGCACACGCGCCCCCGTTAAAATTTCGAGCGGCGATGGCGATACGCTCCCTTCCAAGTTTGATTGGGATGGCAAACTAGATGATTTAAACGCCATTGCCGAGGGGGAATTTACAGGACTGCTTACCATCATCTACTGGAAAGGAAATATCGTCCAAACCGAAAGCCCATCCTTTATTTGCACCGGAACAGCGCCGCAAATCAGTGTTTCTACTACGCCGGAATTTTTCAGCCCGGACAATGACGGCACGGATGATGAACTTTCCATTAACCTCCGCGCCCGTTCTTCCATTCCTCTCGCTTCGTGGGATTTCACTGTTTACGACTACACGCCGCCAGAAAAGGGAAAACGGGGCGCGGCGTTCTGGACCATTTCCGGCGGCGCCCAAGTTACGGAAACAGCGCTCTGGAACGGGCGCAGCAACGTAGTTAAGGGGCAGGGCGGCCAACAGGGCGGAACGCGGTTCAGTTACGGAGAACTGGCGCAGTCCGCGACCGATTACCCTTATGCTTTTACCGTAACAGATATTGAAGGGCAAACATCTACAGTAACCGGGCAAATTACCGTAGATGTGCTTGTTATCCGTGACGGCAGCCAACTGCGGATACAGGTACCGGCCATCACGTTTTTCCCCGATACGGCGACTTTTGACGGCCTTGCCAAAGATGTACTTGCCCGCAACAACTGGATATTAGGCCGCATAGCCCGTGCCCTCAACCGGTTCAAAGACTACACTGTGCTTGTAGAAGGGCATGCCAACCCGGTAGAAGGCACGAAAGAAGAAGAGCCTGTCCTATTATCACTTTCGGCAGCCCGCGCCGCCTATGTAAAACAGCAACTGAGCAAACTTGGGATAAGCGGTTCCCGGCTTACCGCGGCCGGCGTAGGGGCAGCGCGCCCCATTCCGGGCGTATCTCCCCGCGACAGCATAAACAACTGGAAAAACCGCCGCGTGGAATTTATTTTGAATAAGGGTGAATTATGAGGATTCGCGTACTACTTTTACGGTGTTAATCTTCCGGCCTTCGATGTCTTGAATAACAAAATGAATACCTTCGTAAACCGTCCTTTCGTGCAGCACCGGAATTTTCCCAAACAGGTTAAAAACAAAACCGCCCAATGTATCGGAATCTTTGGTTGGGAGCGTAAGCCCCAGTTCTTTGTTCAAATCTTCTAAATTGATGCGGGCATCACAGAGAAACACCGAGTCGGAAAGGCGGACAATATCTTCGCGTTCGTTGTCGAATTCATCTTGAATATCGCCTATGATTTCTTCGAGTATATCTTCCATTGATACAATGCCCGACACGCCGCCGTATTCATCAACAACCAGCGCAATGTGCAGATGCCGCCGTTTGAATTCACGCAGCAGTTCATCAATATGTTTAGATTCCGGCACAAAATACGCCTGCCTCAGCAACTGTTGTATATTGAAATCTTCCCTGCGAATCAGGGCGCGCAGTACATCTTTTACATACAGAATCCCGATGACATTATCTATCGTGCCGTTATACACGGGAAAACGGCTGTGTTCATTTTCAGATATTGTCGAAAGAATTTCTTCACGCTTCAATTCGGCATTCAAAAAAATAGTGTCAATGCGCGATACCATAATTTCTTTTACAGTAGTTTCAGGAAATTCAATGACGCTTTTTATCATTTCCTGCTGTTCTTCTTCCAGATTTTCGATAGTTTTAGCGTCCGCGGGGAAATTTCTGGCGCGGGGTTTTGTAAACCATTTTTCTTTCAGCAAGCGGAAAAAACCGGTAATACTTAGATGGTCATCTGCCATGGCGGTAATTCCTTTAAGAGCATTTCCTGCTGTATGAGCATAGGTTCAGTCGCTTCGTTGCCGGCGTGGTCGCTGCCGGCAAGGTGCAGGATGCCATGTATCAAAAGTCGGCGTAGTTCTTCATCCGCGCCTATGCCGGCTTCCTTCGCGTTTGTTTTGAGTTCTTCCAGAGAAATAACAATGTCTCCGGCGGGAATGAAGCCGTCTTCGCCGGCCTGTTCGCCGGCCAATGGCGCATAAGGGAAGGAAAGCACATCGGTGGGGTTGTCAAACCCCCGGTATTGGAAATTCAAACGCCGGATAAAACGGTTTCCGCAGAAAAGGACCGACAACTCGCGCCCGCAGAGATTCAGCCGTTCCAACACGAGTTGGCAATAATGTTCCGCCGCGCCAGCCCATACAGGCAGGGGGACTTCTTTTGCGCACACTTCTACTTTATTCATTTAACTAGGTAACAAGAGTATAACAAAGCGCGCTTAAAGTATGAAGTACCGCCTTGTCCATTTTGACTATTTCATATAGTTTTCTTGTTATGGAGGAAGTATGAAAAAAATACTTTTAGGAATGTCCGCATTGATATCTGCCGTTATTTTGACTCTTGTATCATGCGGCAGCAGCGCTTCAAACACTCTTAAAATCGGCGGTGTTTTTCCCCTTTCGGGAGGGGTTGCCGTATACGGCATTGACTGCCGTAATGGAATTTTGCTGGCGCTGGACGAAATCAACGCGGCAGGCGGAATTGGCGGCAAACAAGTCGAACTTATTGCCGAGGATGATGAGGGCGCTTCTGAAAAAACGGTGAACGCTTACAAAAAACTCACTACCAAAGACAAAGTGAAAATTGTAATCGGTTCGCTCACGTCAGGGTGTACCAAAGCGATAACCGCTCTCGCGCAGGCGCAAAAAATCGTACAAATTGCCCCCGCGGCAACCGCGCCTGATGTTACCGATGCCGGAGACTTTATTTTCCGCGCATGCTTTATCGACCCGTTTCAGGGAACCGTCGGCGGCCTCTTTGCCGCACGGGACATTGGCGCAAAAAATGCCGCCGTTCTTTACGATGTAGGTAATGACTACTCGGTGGGGCTTGCCGACAACTTTATCCGCGCTTTCGAAGAAAACGGCGGCATCATTGTATCCCGCGAATCCTACAACACAGGAGATGTCGATTTTAACGCGCAGATAACAAAGGTAAAATCTGCCCAACCCGATGTGGTTTACCTGCCCGATTACTATTCCACAGTGTCACTTATCGCCAAGCAATTGCGCGCGCAGGGCATAACTACCCCGATTGTGGGAGCGGACGGCTGGGACGGCCTCACTGAAAATGCCGGAGATGAGGTGCTCAACGGTTTTTATTCAAATCATTACGCTGCCGACAGTACCGAGCCCAAAGTTCAGAATTTTGTCAAAAACTATACCGCTAAATACAAAGCGGTACCCACAAGTTTCGGCGCGCTCGGGTACGATTCGATGTATCTGCTCAAAGACGCAATGGAAAAAGCGGGCACCATTACAGACACCACGGCAATAAAAGACGCGCTTGCCGCGACAAATGGCACATACCTCACAGGAAGCCTTTCATTTGATGCCAAGCACAATCCGGTCAAATCCGCCGTTATGGTAGAATTGGTCAAAGGCGCGGACGGTAAACTCACAACACAGTACAAAACTACCGTCAACCCATAACGCGTTTACCTTTGAGCCGGCTTGCCGGCTCAAAGATTTTTTATGCCTGTCCCGCGGCACGGGGATACGGTATACAGTCGCGGATATTAGCCATACCGGTAATGTACTGTATCAGGCGTTCAAACCCAAGCCCAAAACCCGAATGAGGCGCGCTGCCGTAACGCCGCAAGTCAAGATACCATGCGTAATCTTCGGTTTTCATGCCTGACTCAACAATGCGTTTTTCAAGCGCGACAAAATCCGCTTCGCGTTCAGAACCGCCGATAATTTCACCTAATTTAGGAACAAGTACATCCATAGCGCGAACTGTTTTTTCATCGCTGTTTAATTTCATATAAAACGCTTTTATGCCTTTTGGATAATCGGTTACAACAACCGGGCATCCCGCGATTTTTTCGGTAAGGAATTTTTCATGTTCCGTTTGCAAATCGCAGCCCCAATACGGCTTAAATTCAAATTCGTTTTTGTTTTTTTCTAATTCTTTAACGGCATCCGTATAGGTAATATGCATAAAACGGGCATCGGCAACTTGTTCCAGTGTTTTGACAATTCCTTTTTCGACATACTGGTTGAAAAATTCCATATCATCTGCGCAGTGCGCCAGCACATCTTTGATAAGGTATTTCAGAAAATCTTCCGCCAACGCCATAATATCCGGCAGTTCGTAAAAGGCCGCTTCCGGTTCTATCATCCAGAATTCGGCTAAATGGCGTGTAGTATTGGAATTTTCGGCGCGAAATGTGGGGCCAAATGTATAAATACGTGAAAGGGCCATAGCGTACGTTTCACCTTCGAGTTGGCCGGAAACAGTAAGATAAGCGCGTTTGCCAAAAAAATC
>JAIRPM010000037.1 GCA_031257075.1 Spirochaetaceae bacterium | reverse complement strand
CCATTACCCAGGTAGTCAAAGGCACCACCGGCGACAAAACGTTCTATGCCAAGTGGGATTCGACATACCCGGTTACCGACACGGCCAGTGTCGACCTTATGGTTAAGTTCGGGGTAAAGAGCGCGGGCTACGCGCTTAATTCGATATCAAATCAGGATGTTACCGCCACGTTTAACAAGGTAAAGGCATACATGGCGACAATGAGCGCCTCCAAGGTGAACCCCACAGGCGGTCTGGGCGCTATAAAACTGGGCGACTATGTTGAACTGCCCTCTCTTATTGTGTCCGCCTACAACGGCAACGGCGCGGTGAACATTACGTCCAATGCGAATGACGGCAAACTGCGCCTTATGGTAGTGGGCATAAATCCCTACTACGGCAAAAACGGCAATACCGTAACGCCGCACCTGGTGTTCCAGTTTAAGGAGTATCCGGGAAATGGCAGAATGCACGCAAGCAATAGCGCTGATAATACCGGCGGTTATAAAATAAGTGAAATGAGAAGCTATCTTCTGACTAACTACTGGCCGGCATTAAAGACCGCGGGCGTGCCTGACAGCGCGGTGTGGGCTGTTAAGCGCATGGGGGCCAACGATGGAAATGCGACAGCGGTGGACACGATAGAAGACAAACTCTGGCTGCCGACAGAGCGGGAAATGTTCGGGAATAACAGCGAATCGAATTCCGCTTACGAGACAGCCACGAACCAGGGCAGGCTTGGGTATTACAACGATGCTAATAGCAGGAAAAAAGCGAATGCGTATTTGACTGCTTCACCTGCTAGAGAGTCTTACTGGTGGTGCGGTATTGCCTCTGACGGCCAGCCGACACGCTGGATTCACCCAAGCACTTCAGCCGGTGTAGCGCCCGCATTCGCGGTAAGCGGCGCTGACCAGCCTCCAGCCGCTACGAAAACGGTTACTTACAATGCCAACGGCGGAAGCGGAGACGCGCCCGCGCAGCAGACGATTATTACCGGCGGCGGCGTAACGGCCCCGGCGGCAGGAAATCTTACCAAGGCCAACTACCTTTTTGGCGGTTGGAATACGCTGGCTAACGGAAACGGCTCTAATTACGATGCCGGGGCTACGATTAATAGCGTTACATCGGATATCACCCTTTACGCCAAGTGGGGCGTAGATCTTATCTACAGCGCCAATGGCGGGATAGGGACTCCTCCGGCAAAGGTAAGTTCGCAAACGGCAACAACCGTAACGATTGCGGGGGGAACAGGGCTTTACAAGGCTGATATAACTGTTGATGGTTACACCCGTTATTTACCTTTTGTTGGCTGGAGTACACAGCCGGACGGCAGCGGCACAACTTACGCGGAGGGCACAAGTTACACGCTTAATACGGTTGTTACCCTCTACGCCAAATATGGGGGAAATGCTGACCTTATGGTAACGTTCAACATAAAAAATCTAGACTATCCGCTTTCCGGTATAACAGCGCAGCAAGTTACGGCCACGTTTAACGCGATAAGCACTCACATCAAGACGAAATCCGCATCCAACGTGAACTACTCGGACGGGCTGGGCGCTATCAAGATGGGCGATTATATCAATTTAGGTTCGCTTAATGTTGCCGCGTATAACAACAACGCCGCTGTAATCCTTGCAAACACGGATGCGGGGAACGATAAACTGCGGCTTATGGTAGTGGGCTTAAACTCCTACTACGACAAGAACGGCAACGGCACAAGCACACCGCACATCATCTTCCACTTTAAGGACTTCCCCGGAAACACCAGAATGAACGCAAGCAATACCAACGCCGGCGGCTATCTAGGAAGCGAAATGCGGACGTACCTGACCAGCAAATACTGGCCGGCATTGCAGACGGCCGGGGTGCCTGAAAGTGTCGTGTGGCCTGTGAGCCGCAGAGGAGCCAACGGCGGAAACGCGGACACAATAGAGGATAAACTCTGGTTGCCAACAGTTCGGGAGATGAAGCCCGGCCGGAATCCAATCTGGCAGAGTGGTAATTCCTCCGAGACAGACGCGAATCAGGGTAAGCTGGGGTATTATGCTTCTAACTCGCTGCGAAAATCAGACAGGTATTGGACAGCAACCCCCTATGAGCAGATTTCGTTCGTAAGTATAACCACTGGGGAGGAATACAAATATGCGAGTGAGATAGCCGGCTGCGCTCCCGCATTCGCTGTAAAGTAAGCGCCGGTTTCTACCAAAACTTAATGCAAACAGGAGGCCAAACGGCCTCCTGTTTTTTTCGCGGCGGCGGGGCATTGGCCGCCGGCCCCAGATTAAAGCAAAACGCACAGTCGGAGCCTTATATAAGTGTGGCATTCCCCATAGGGAATGCTGTATAGTTTTATTAGGGGAGCAATTATGGCAATAGCGAAAAAAACAGCAAACTGGCGGAAAACTGCGGACGAAATCTGGGCGATACTGCGGGAAACCGCAAGACGGCAAGAAGAAGCCGACGAAGAATACAAAAAGCGCCAGGCAGAAGCCGACAGGCGCCAGGCAGAGGCCGAAGAAGAGTTCAAAAAACGGCAAGCAGAAGCCGACAGGCACCACGCGGAACTCGAAGAAGAGTTCAAAAAGCAGCAAGCGGAAGCCTCCAAGCGCCATGCGGAACTCGAAGAAGAGTTCAAAAAGCGGCAGGCGGAAGCCGACAGGCGGCATGCGGAACTTGAAAAACAGTTGAGCAAACTCGGCGGCAGGTTTGGCGAAATGATTGAGTGTATGGTCAAACCAAACCTCGTAAGCAAGTTCCAAGAACTCGGCTTTACCTTCACAAAAATCCATCAGGATACCACCATAACAGATGAAAAAAACAACATCATCTCCGAAGCCGATTTTGTTCTGGAAAACGGCGACAAGGTAATGATTGTCGAAGTAAAATCAAAACCGTCTATCGAAGACATAAAGTATCATGTAATGCGGATGGAAAAGATGAGGAAATACGCCGATTTGCACGGGGATGCCCGAAAATACCTTGGCGCGGTTGCCGGAATGGTGGTGAATGACAACGAACGCCGGTTTGCGTTCAGAAACGGTTTTTTCGTGATAATACCCGCCGGGGACACGTTCAATATCATAGAGCCGTCCGGTGAATACAGCCTGCGTGAATGGTAGCAGGGCACCTGAATCGAAGCGTAGCAGCGGACAGAGAGCCCAAAAAGTTACTTACTTTTGCCTGAGATACCGCCCCACTAGGCAAAAAAAGACGTTTACAGTGTAATGAGGTATGGCAATTTTAGGGAGTGATAATCATTTTTTGCCGCCGGAATATCAACTTAAGGCTATGGCGCTTTTCCCGGACACAGGGCAAATTCAAGAAAATCAGCCATCCAGCCGGGTGTTTACTGAATTTGTAGAACTGTTGGGTATCGGTTCCGATTACAAACGGATTGTGAATATGAAGGACGATGATATAGATTTTTCAAAATTTGTAGCCTCGTTTTACAAAAACCTTCAACTCCTGATTGATAAAACATGGGTGGAAAAGTCTGATGAAATGCGCAAAGAAATGCTCCATGCGCGTCTTCCGTCATTTTTTTCAGAATTAGAAAAGCGGAATTACGAAAAAGCCCTCGATGAATTCGGCAGTGTTTTGGGGGAACTTGCCTTCCTTCTCTTTGGAGAACAGAGCGCCAAAAAAGACTTCATTGAGTACACTTTTCGCATTGACAGCCAAATGGGTTTGTTCTGGTGGTATGCGATAACGTTCCGTTCTCATAAATTTCACTGGCCAACAGAAATCAAACGCGCCTTGCTGCTTATCGGCCTGTGCTATTTGTCAAATTTTTAACAAAGCGTTAAGGAAGCACCAAATTGAGTTTATCGGTCTTTCCTTAAAATGCCGGTGCAGGTGTAAAACCGGCGCGGGGACTTACAAAAACGCCACAAACAAACTAGTATAAAATGACTCTTTTAGGAGGTAATTATGGGAAACGGATTATTTGCGATTGCGGCAGGCATTGCCGTACTTACTTGTATGGGAGCCGGCGTGGGTATCGGTATTGTTTTTGGCAAAGCAGTTGAAGGTATAGCCCGTCAGCCGGAAGCCAGCGGCAAAATTATGACGACAACGATACTTGGCGCAGCGCTTGCCGAGTCTACCGCTATCTACGGTCTGGTGGTATCCCTCATCATTCTGTTTGTTAAATGGGGTGTCTAGGTAAATCATGTTCAATATTGATTTCACCTTTTTGTGGACGCTTTTCAACCTTCTTTTACTCTTTTTTATCCTAAAGAAAGTATTGTTCGGCCGTATTGGCGCTTATATGGAAAAACGCGCCCAAAAGATAGCCGATGAGTACCAACGCGCCGGGCGTGAGCGCGCCGAAGCGAAGGCCCTGCTCGATAGTTACAACGAAAAGGTGCAGGAGGCCGCCGCTGAAGGGGATGCTCTTATTAAGCAGGCGCGAAAAGCCGCCGATGCCGAATCTGCCCGGATAATTGCCGGCGCGAAAAGCGAGGCGGCGCGTATTATAGAAGATGCCCGGCGGCAAATCCAAAACGAACAACAAGCGGCATCTGTTGCGTTCAAGGCGCATACCGCAACGCTCGCGCTTGCCATTGCCGGCCGTATACTGCGCCACAAACTGAATGCCGATGACGACCGCCTTCTTGCCGAACGCATGCTGCGGGAAATTGGCGATATGGGCGGCCGTTAATGACGCGGCGCTTTCCCACAGACCGTTGGGCAGAGGCTTTTATTGCCGTATGTGTTCAAAACGGAATGCCCGATGCCCGGCACGGCTGCCGTCCCAGCCATTTGACTGCGGATGAATACGCCGCCGTAAAAAAAGGGACGTCTATTTTGGAGAGCGCTGCCGCCGCATTTGAACGGCATCTCCATAGCCGGCATGGCAGCACGCATGCAAAAGCCATGTGCGCCCTTTTGCGCGCCGCGCTTCAGAAATGCGTTCCCGGCGCGGAAAGCGCTCTAGACCGCAGAAGTACAGAAACCGCATTGCGGGTGTTTTTCCTGTTGGCGCAAAAGAATTATGCGCTCCACACGGCAAATCTTTGCCATGCCATTCAAAAACGAGCGCAGGAACTTGCCGGTATTTTGGAAGTTACGCTGGAAACTGTCCGCGAACCGGAACCTGCTTTTGTTGTTTCTCTGAAAAAAGAACTGTGCGCCCGGTACGGCGTGGCTGATGTTGCTGTTATGGTTACACCCCAGCCGGAACTAATCGGCGGCTGCCGCCTTATTATAGACAGCGAACGTTTCGATTTCAGTATAGCCGGCAGCCTTCAAAACCTGAAAAAAACACTTCACACCGGCTGATGCAAGTTTGAAACTGCCGGCATTGTCCTAGTAAAGCATTGACCCTAGACGGAATCGAACCATCATAGCCGGCTTAGAAGGCCGGTGCTCTATCCATTGAGCTATAGGGCCGCACTATCACAGCGCTCAAATTTAACGGCTGTCCGCAGACTTTAGTCCAATGTAGTATACCATAGCCTGTCCGCGGAGTAAAGGTTTGCCGGAACGCTGATTAAATTGATTCTCATCAGCGTTCCCCCTTGAAACATTCATAGTTTCCCATAATACTCAAACAGTGGAGGTTGTTTTGAAAAACAAAGCACATTTAATGATTGCCGCCGGCTTAGCGGCCGCAATGGCATTGGCACTTGCGAACTGCCAAAAAAAGCAGGCGGATAGCGGTGCTGCATTTCACATCGGCATCGCGACAGGTACCGTTTCGCAATCCGAAGATGATTTGCGGGGCGCGGAAGAACTTATTGCCCGGTATGGCAAATCGAACGAAGGCGGGGTAATAACGCACATTACGTATCCCGATAACTTCATGGATCAGCAAGAGACAATGATAACGCAGATAGTGTCGTTTGCCGACGACCCTAAAATGAAAGCCGTCATTGTGAATCAAGGAGTGCCGGGTACAGCGGAAGCGTTTAAGCGCATACGTGAAAAACGCCCGGACATACTTCTCTTTGTCGGGGAACCGCATGAAGACCCGCTTGTTATTCAGGAGGCGGCGGATTTGGCGGTTAGTTGCGACTTCGTGTCCCGCGGTTATTTGATTCCATGGGCGGCAAAAGAATTGGGGGCGCAAACTTTTGTCCACATTTCCTTTCCCCGCCATATGAGTTATGAATCGCTCGGGCTGCGCCGCCAGATTATGGAAGAAGCATGCAAAGATTTAGGTCTGAAATGGGTGTTTGAAACAGCGCCCGACCCGACAAGCGATGTGGGGCAAGCCGGCGCTCAACAATTTATCCTTGAAAAAACGCCGCAGTGGACGGCATCTTACGGCAAGGATACGGCCTTTTTCTGCACAAACGATGCGCATACCGAACCGCTGCTCCGCCAGTTGATAACTCACGGCGGTATGTTTGTAGAAGCCGACCTGCCTTCCCCGCTGATGGGCTATCCGGGCGCTTTGGGCTTAGACCTGAGCGCCGAAGCCGGAAACTTCGAGGCAATTCTCAAAAAAGTGGAAAGTTCGGTTGTTGAACGGGGCGGCGATGGGCGCTTCGGCACATGGGCATATTCCTATGGGTTTAGTGTTTCTGCCGGTTTGGGCGAATTTGCCAAGCGGATTATCGAAGGCAGCGCGGATAAAACCGATACCGATGTTCTCTACGAAGCGCTGGGTGAATTTACCGCAGGCGCGAAATGGAACGGCGGCTTTTATATTGACGCGAATACCGGCGTACGCGCACGTAATCAGGTGCTTGTGTATATGGACACCTACGTTTTTGGCAAAGGTTATCTGCCTACAACCAGTATCAAAGTGCCGGATAAATACTACAATATCAAATTTAACAAACCGCAATAATGGAATTACTTCGTCTTGAAAATGTAACGAAGGATTTTTATGGCGCGGTTGTCTTAAAAGATGTGTCGTTTAGCGTTGGCGAGGGCGAAATTATTGCTCTTGCCGGCGAAAACGGCGCCGGTAAAACCACGCTTATGCACATCCTTTTCGGTATGCCCGATATTACCGGCACCGGCGGTTATGGCGGCGCTGTCTATATTGGCGGCAAGAAAATGGAATTCAAAACGCCGTTTGATGCGCTCGATGCCGGTATCGGTATGGTTCACCAGGAATTCTCATTGATTCCGGGTTTTGCCGCATGTGAAAACATCCTTTTGAACCGCGAGCCGGTCAAATGGAACGTTGCGGCGGAACTCTTTGGCGAGCGCCTTTCGCTGGTACGGCGCGCCGTTATGCGAAAAAAGGCGAGAGCGGCTATAGAACGGCTTGGCGTTAATATAGCGCCGGAAATGCCTGTAAACCTTATGCCTGTGGCGCACAAGCAATTTACGGAAATAGCCCGTGAAATAGGCCGTGAAAATGTACGGCTGCTGGTAATGGACGAGCCGACAGCGGTTCTTACCGAAAGCGAAGCGGACATTTTGCTTGAAAGTTTCAAACGTCTTGCCGCGCAGGGCATTTCTCTGATTTTTATTTCACACCGTTTACACGAGGCTGTCCGTATATCCGATAGGATTATTGTACTGCGCGATGGCCGCATCATCAAAGACGTAAAAAACAAAGGCGTAACCGTGCGTGACATTGCCGGCTGGATGGTTGGGCGCGATATGGGCGAAAGCACGGCAGCAGCTCATCCGGCGCGAACATTACCGGATGAGCCGGTTTTGGAAGTCGAACACCTTTGGGTTGATATGCCCGGGGAGCCGGTGCGCGATGTTTCCTTTTCTGTCAAAAAAGGGGAAATTTTTGGTATCGGCGCGCTTGCGGGGCAGGGGAAACTGGGTATCCCTAACGGGATTATGGGTATGTATCCGGCCGGCGGCGATGTGCGTTTTGACGGGCGGCTGTACCGGCGTTTCGACCCGCTTGATGCGCAAAGACGCGGGATGGCATTTGTTTCGGAAGACCGGCGCGGCGTGGGCTTACTGCTCGATGAAAGCCTTGAATGGAACATTACTTTCGGCGCGATGCAGATAAAAAACCGGTATCTTTTTTCATTTCTGGGCGGGCTTATCAAACTGCGCGATGAAAAGGCGATGCGCGCCGCCGCGCAAAAATATATCGGCGAACTCGCGATAAAATGCACCGGAAGCGGGCAGATAGCAAAAGAACTTTCAGGCGGCAATCAGCAAAAAGTCTGTTTGGCAAAGGCTTTTGCCCTTTCCCCTAAACTTCTGTTTGTAAGCGAACCGACACGCGGAATCGATGTTGGCGCGAAAAAGATTGTGCTTGACACACTGCGTAAAGTAAACAGCGAAGGGGTTACTATCGTGATGGTATCGAGCGAACTGGAAGAGCTTCGCTCGATTTGCGACCGTGTCGCTATTGTAAGTGAAGGCAAAATCGCCGGGATTCTTCCGCCTACAGCAGCGCTTGAAGAATTCGGCCTCCTGATGTCGGGAGAAAAAACGGAGGTATAAATGAACAACAAAGCACAGGAAAAAATAAAACAATTCATAACGGACTTTGGCTGGCCGCGGCTTATCATTTTCTTTTTTGTTATGCTGCTTTTTTGCGCGGCGCCGTTTGCCGGCGTTGATTTGGCGGCATCATTTTCCGATGTATGCATTCGCTGGACGCAAAACGCCGTACTCGTGCTTGCTATGGTGCCGATGATACAGAGCGGCGCGGGGCTTAACTTTGGCCTCCCGGTAGGTATTATCAGCGGGTTGCTTGGCGCAACGCTGGCTATGCAGTTTGGCGGTGCCGGCGCGGCAGGCTTTGTTCTGGCTATTCTGCTGTGCGTTCCTTTTGCGCTTGTGCTTGGTTGGGGTTATGGATTTATACTCAACAAAGTAAAAGGCGAAGAAATGACGATAGCGATGTATATCGGATTTTCTATCGTTACGTTTATGTCAATACTCTGGATAGCGCTGCCTTATTCAAATCCTACAATGGTTTGGGCGTATGCCGGGCAGGGGCTGCGTACAACAATTTCGCTCGAAGGTTATTGGGCGCATATCTTAAACGATTTTCTGTGCATACGCATCGGCACATTTGTGTTTCCTACGGGAGCGCTTCTCTTTTTTGGAGTGTGTGCATGCATAATGCGGCTTTTTATGCGCAGCAAAACAGGAACCGCGCTTACCGCCGCCGGCTCCAATCCTGATTTTGCGCGAGCAAGCGGCGTAAGTGTTGACAAGATGCGTAAAATAAGCGTAATGCTGTCAACGCTCTTTGGCGCGATAGGAATTATAGTTTACCAGCAGAGTTTTGGCTTTATACAGATGTATAACGCGCCCCTCTATATGGCATTTCCCGCAGTTGCCGCCGTGTTATTGGGCGGCGCTTCGGTGCAAAAGGCGAGTTTGTTTAATGTCATTACCGGAACATTTTTGTTTCAAAGTATTTTAACAATGACTCCTTCGGTAATTAACAACATTGTAAAAACCGATATGTCGGAAGTAATTCGCATTTTGATTTCCAACGGCATGATAATTTACGCGCTTACGCGCAAGACAAAGGTAACAAAGTGAAAGCGTATATGAAATCAAATATGAATGTAAAATCCAAATATACATTTGAACTGCTGCGTAGGTTTTGCGCCGACAATCTTGTTGTTGTTATTTTTTTGACAATAACCGCGTTTGCGATTCCTGTTTCGCGCCTTCCCGCGTCATCTATCGCGCAGGAAATTTTTACGCGCATCGGGCGCAATTCCTTTTTGGTTTTTAGCCTGATACTGCCCGTTATGGCGGGTATGGGCATTAATTTCGGCATGGTGCTGGGCGCTATGGCCGGGCAAATAGGGCTTATCTTTGCGGTAGACTGGAGCATAGCCGGTGTTTCCGGCCTTTTGTTTGCAAGCCTTATCGCCGTGCCTATTGCCGCGCTTCTTGGCGCGTTAGCGGGAAAAATTCTGAACAAGGCGCGCGGGCGTGAAATGGTAACAGGCTATATACTTGGTTTTTTTATGGACGGCTTTTACCAACTAATCGTCCTTTATTTAATGGGCAATATCATCCCAATACATTCTCCGGCAATAACGCTTTCACGCGGTTATGGCATTCGCAATACATTAAATCTTGATACGGTACGGCAGTCGCTTGACAAACTTCTGCCGCTAAAAATAGGCAGCATTACCTTTCCTATTGCCAATTACCTTATAATTACCGCGCTGTGTTTTTTTATTATATGGTTTCGGAAGACAAAACTGGGGCAGGATATGCGCGCGATAGGGCAGGATGAAAATGTTTCACATGCCGCTGGAATTAACGTTGATAAAACACGCATTATAGCGATAGTCATTTCTACCGTGCTTGCATGTTTAGGCCAGATAATTTTTCTGCAAAATATGGGAAATATGGCTACCTACAATGCGCATAGGCAAACCGGTTTTTTTGCGGCGGCGGCTATTCTTGTCGGCGGCGCTTCGGTGAACAAGGCTACTATTACCAATGTGTTTATAGGCACGGTGCTTTTGCATTTAATGTACATTGTGGTTCCGCGCGCCGGCGTGGAACTTTTCGGCTCGGCGCAGATAGGCGAATTTTTCCGTGATGCGTTTAGTTACGCGATTATAGCCCTCGCCCTGGTGCTTCATGCCTGGCGACTGCGCGCCAACACCGCGCTGTCGCGCAAAGCGCTCATAGAAAAATCCTCGTAACCCCTTCGCCGCCGCAGCCATGCTTTATCCGTCCGGTTGCTAGGATTGCGCTAATCAGCGTTGTCCCAGCAGCCGGGAAAACTTTTGCGCGCTTTTATGGACGGCGTTCAGTACAGAATACCGGAACGCGCCCCGTTCCAGTTCGCGCACCGCTTCTATCGTTGTGCCGCCGGGCGAACAGACGGCATCTTTTACCGCGCCCGGATGCTGCCCCGTTTCAAGCAACAGTTTGCCCGTGCCTTTCAAGGTTTGGGCCGCAAGCCGGTACGCAACGGGGCGCGGCAGCCCTTCCAGTACCCCGCCGTCAGCAAGCGCCTCGGCAAACAGTGCCGCGTAAGCCGGGCCGCCGCCGCTCAATGCGGACACTGCGGCCAGCAGTTTTTCCGGCACCCATTCAACAATACCGACCGCTTCAAAAAGTTTTTGCGCAAACAATTTCTCCGTATCGGTAAACGTTGTTTCCAGCGCAAAGCCTGCCGCACCTTCGCCCGCAAGCGCCGGCGTGTTCGGCATGATAACGAGGACACGCGCCGCTGCGCCGGCCAATGCCCCGTCTATCGCGCTGTACGAAAGCCCCGCCACAATAGAGAGCAGCGCTTTTCCCGCAAGCAGCGGCGCGATTTCGCGGATAACAGCGAGCGCATCTTTCGGCTTTACGGCGAGAATCACCATATCCGCGGCGGCCGCAACGCCCGTATTGGCTGCCGCCGCGGCCGCCCCCGTCTTCCGCGCCCGTTCCACAGCCGGCGCATGGCTGTCATAGACAACGATATCCTCACCGCCAATCACGCCCCGCGCCGTTATTCCTTCAAGAATAGCGGCACCCATATTTCCTACGCCTATAAATCCTAGTTTCATACCTTCCCCTCAAATAAAAAGGCGGCCGCGAAAGCCGTCCGGGTTTGCGGCCGCCTCTATCTGCTTATAATCACAGCATAGCATGCAATGCGCGCCGGTCAACCGCCCTTTATCCGCGTATACAAAACAAACAGAATGGCGCAGAGTACCAGCAGCACCGCCCAATAAATCACACGGCCTTTGTTCATTAGATACCTCCTTCTGTTTTACGGTATTCGGAAACTGCCGCCGTTATTGCGGCGGTGATTTCCGGCCCTGCGTTTAAGGCAAATACCATAGCCATTCCCAGCACGGTTAAAACGGCGCTTTGTTGGAACATTTCAATTATTGTCATAACAGTTCTCCTGGGCCGCCCTAATGGATACGGGACAACATATCATGAATACCGTCCGCGGTTTTGGCTTTCCGCAGAACTTCATGGCCGCCGGAATTAATCAGAGCCGCAAGACGGCTGAGAACGCGCAGATGCTGCTCGCGGGATGTTTCCCCCATGATGAGCAAAAAGAAGCAATGCACCGGCTTATGGTCAGGCGCATCGTATTCAATGCCGGCCGGGGAAATGCCCAAAGCGCCGAAAATCCCGCCATTCCCCGGATAATACCCGTGGGGAAGCGCAATACCCGGCGCTATTGATGTATTCATCTTCCGCTCCCGGTCAAGGATTGACGCAAGCATAGTTTCCCTATCCAATTCGGGATGAACTGCCGCTACGGCGTCTACCAATTCCTCGAAGGCGTCCGTTTTTGTCGTGCTTTTAAGGTTCGCGCTTATCGAGCGCCGGTCAAAAATTTCACTTAACGTCATAGAGAGGCCCTCCGTGCTTTTTTGTCCTCGATGAACAATTCCACGGGCACTATGACAAGCGCCGCTATTCCGCATATACCTGACCCGATTGTAAATACGAGCCTGATTGTTTGATAAAAGGCACCGGCGGAGGCTGTATATAGTGCCAGCGCGCATCCGCCGATAAACGTTAGTCCGAGCGCAACGCTCACACTAAACCAAAAGAAATTCCAAAATGATTTCATAAAACTACTCCTGTTGTGGTGTACAGCAAGCCGGCCGGAAAAACACTGCGCCGCCTGCTGCAAGGAAGCGCCGCAGCCTGCGTTAATACCGCGCGGCGGCGTTTCCGGGGCCGGCCGAAGTATCAATACCATCCGCCTGCCCGGCTTTTTTAATGAGAAAACGATACGAACATAAAAGGAGAAATCAGATTCGGAGTTTTAGAAGGATAGCGCTTTTTTTGTTGTGGGCTGCGGTTTTCATGATAAACCGGACGGCCGCGTAGAGCAGCCCCGCACCCGCAGCGAAGGAATTTGCCGGCAGCGCGATGCGCGGCAGGCTTTGACGGGGCAGCGGCAGGAATGACCGGCCTTTTGCCGTATTGACAGCCAGACATTCAACAGGGTACGCCGGCGCGGCTAAAAGCATACCCTGAGCCGCGCTTTTTCCCGCGCGGCCTTCAAAACAAGGGGCATCGAAAGCCGCAAGCATAAATGCGCCGATAAGAGCAAGCGCGGTATACGCCGCCGCCGTGCGGCAAAAGCCTTTCTTTGTTTGGAGCCAAAGCATAACCGTATGGTACCATGCCCTATCACCTTGTGCAACACGGAGAGCGTTAGGGCAAACCCCGCGGCCGTCCGTAGTCCGCCGCCGCAGGCCGCCTGCCGCGCGGGGGCTTGCACAGTAAAACGCGCCTCTAGTACCCTAAGAAAGCACTGATTAAATCCCATCGAGGATTTAATCAGTGGTTACTTTCCCTGTAGTTTCGCAATGAAATGAGAAACTACAGAGGGCACAACGCTGATGAACGTCAATGGAATCAGCGTTGCCCGAAGAAAGCACTGATAGCGGAAGGCCGGTTTGCCCCATCCGCGCGCCGCCCGAAGGCAGCAATTCCCCGCAAAAACATCCCGCTGCCGCCTCCGGGTATTGAGAGGCCGTTTCCATACGTGTATGGAAAGTCTCCGTACGTGTATGGACGGTCTCCGTACGTGTATGGAAAGATTCCGTACGTGTATGGAAAGTCTCCGTACGTGTATGGACGGTCTCCGTACGTGTATGGACAGTCTCCGTACGTGTATGGAAAGGCTCCGTACGTGTATGGACAAGTTCCGTACGTGTATGGACGGTCTCCATACGTGTATGGAAAGGCTCCGTACGTGTATGGACAAGTTCCGTACGTGTATGGAAAGGTTCTGTACGTGTATGGACAAGTTCCGTACGTGTATGGAACGTCTCCATACGTGTATGGACAAGTTCCGTACGTGTATGGACGGTCTCCGTACGTGTATGGAAAGTCTCCGTACGTGTATGGACAAGTTCCGTACGTGTATGGAAAGGCTCCATACGTGTATGGACGGTCTCCGTACGTGTATGGAAAGGCTCCGGGCGGTTGCGCAGCCGGTTTGTACTGTTGGGAGGGCGGCGGCGCGGGGGTAGGCGCTTGGCCGCGTCATTATGTTGTTTTGCTAAAATAGTATTTTTTAGGAGGCTATTTTGAAATTCATTACGCAATGTTACAAAGTGTTTTGTAAACTGGAAGAATTGATTGTCGCTTCATGTATTGCCGTTATCACGTTTCTCGTGTTTATTTCGGCAATAATGCGGCTCAAAGTCATCGGGAAGCCGCTCAATTGGGCTGTCGATGTGTCGCTTTTGCTCTTCGCCTGGGTCGTCTTCCTCGGCGCCGACCTCGCCCTCCGCAGGGCCGATTTCGTGCGCGTGGATATGCTCATCTCGAAATTTCCGCAAAAAGTACAAAAGGCGCTCTATTACCTCTTTTATCTTGCCGCTATCGCCTTTCTCGGTATCCTTGTCCTGTACGGTATTCCGCTCTGCATCGACAATAAACAACGCCTTTTCCAAACGCTCGGTATCAGTTATTCATACGCTACCGTCAGCGCGCCTGTGGGGGCCTTCCTCCTTATCATCACGATTGTTATCAAACTCGTGTCGCACTGGAAAGATGCCGCTATCGAAGTGAAAGGCAAGGAGGCTATATAAATGGGTGTTGTCGTTATTGTTTTTCTGGGATTGCTCCTGCTGGGAATGCCCGTGGCGTTTGCTATCGGGATTTCCGGCACGATGTTCTTTTTTGTAAATCCCGATATACCGCTGTCAATTGTCGTCCAAAAGGTCGTCTCTTCCAGCCAAAGTTTTACGCTGCTCGCTATCCCGCTCTTTATTTTTGCCGGCAACCTGATGAATAACACCGGTATCACATCGCGCCTTGTTAAATTGGCCAACGTGCTTACCGGCCACATGTACGGTAATCTGGGGCAGGTTTCGTGCGTCCTTTCCACACTGATGGGGGGTGTCTCCGGCTCCGCCAATGCGGATGCCGCGATGGAATGCCGCGTCCTCGGCCCCGAAATGACCAAGCGCGGCTACCCGCGTCCGTATTCGGCGGCGGTAAACGGCGTTACCAGCCTTATTACCGCGACTATACCGCCGTCAATGGGGCTTATCATCTACGGCTCTGTCGGCGAAGTGTCGATAGGCAGGCTCTTTGCCGGCGGCTTTGTCCCCGGTTTTTTGATGATGGCAGTGCTTATGCTTACAATACGGATTACGGCAAAAAAACGAGGGCTTGCGCCGGAACGCACAAAACCGGCTTCCTTCAAGGATGTATGCCGCGCCGCCGTAGACGGCTTCTGGGCACTGCTCTTTCCTATAATTCTGATAGTGGGAATCCGTTTCGGCGTGTTTACCGCATCCGAATCAGGCGCATTTGCCTGTATCTACGCAATATTTGTCGGTACGGTGATATACAAGGAACTCACGCTGAAGGTGTTTTTTACCACGCTAAAGGACACGGCGCACGATATCGGCGTAATTATGATTCTCGTGTCGCTTTCCGGCATTTTTGGCTATGGCATTGTGTACGACCAGGTACCGCAGGCTATGGCGGGTTTTCTGACGGGCATTACGGCCAATCCGGTGATTATGCAGTTTATCATCATTCTGCTTTTGGTAACCTGCGGTATGTTCATCGAAACAACGGTTATTGCGCTGCTTTTAACGCCGATACTGCTGCCCGT
>JAIRPM010000045.1 GCA_031257075.1 Spirochaetaceae bacterium | reverse complement strand
TCGCGGGCAATTTTGAGCATTACCGCAAAATGCGCCTTTTCGCGCCCCATATCGGTGTTGAGCAGGCTCATATAGCCTTCGCGCCCGCCCCAGAATGTGTAGCCTTCGCCGCCCAGTTTGATGGTGCCGTCAATGGCATTCTTAATCTGATTTGCCGCGTGCGCCACAACGGCAAAGTCCGGGTTGGTCGCCGCGCCGTTCATAAAACGCGGATTGCTGAATGCATTGGCGGTGCCCCACAGGAGTTTGACGCCGGTCGCGTCCTGACGTTTTTTTAGTTCGTCAATGATTTTGCCGAGTATCTGCGCGGACTCATCCGGCGTTTTGCCTTCCGGCGCTATGTCGCGGTCGTGCCATGCGTAGTACGGAGCGCCCAACTTCGTGATGAACTCGAAAGCGGCATCCGTTTTGTTTACCGCATTCTGAATGGGGTCGCTTGTATTGTTCCACGGAAAGATGTGAGTCGCCGCGCCAAACGGGTCTGCGCCGTCCCCGCAAAAACTATGCCAGTAAGATACGCAAAAACGCAGGATATCCTTCATTTTTTTGCCGCCTACCGTTTTTTCCGCATCGTAATATTTAAACGCTAACGGATTTTTTGAACCGGGCCCCTCATAAGGGATTTTGCCAATACCGGAAAAGTATTCTTTGCTGCCGGTAAAATAGTCTGCCATACTAAAGTCCTCCAAAACCAATAATTAGTGCCGGTTTGTACTATTAGAACACTATGAACCGGCGGCCTTTAGGCAAAAAACACGCCTAAAGGATATCCGCTAGGGAAACGCTGATTAAATTGACGTTAATCAGCGTTTCCCTAGATAAAAACACGGTGCTATTATATGACAAATGTAATATTTTAAGCAAGAGGGCAAAAAATGAGCAAATAAAGAGGGCGGCGCTGATGAGCAGCGAGTTAATTAGTGTTGCCTTAGAGGGCTGTATGACCGTAAACGTTACGGCAAACGGCCGGGCGCTTATGTTTTTGAATAACGCACCAAAATTATTCCAATCAATGTAAAAAAAACAACAGGGAACCATGCGCCGGCAATGGGAGGGATATAGCCGTAACTGGCAAGCATCATACTAATCATTTCCATGACATAATAAACAACGCCTATGCCAAGGCTGAAAAGCAGGCTCATAAGTACGATGTTTTTGCGGAAACGCCCCGCCATTGATATTGACAGGATTACAACAATAAAAGAGACGGCCGAGAATGAATAGCGGTGATAATAATCAGCGAGCGCTTCCTTGTAGGGCAGGCCGGATAGTTTTAAGTCGTCCACCAGCAGTCCCAGTTCATAGGCGTTGAGGTCTTCGGGCTGCACGGAATTCCGGTGGAAAATTTCCGGGTCGTCGGTGTAGGGTTCTGTTGGGGTAAACGGCTTTAAGCGAATCAATTTTCCTTCCCAACTATAAATAACGGCATTGCTGAATACCCAACTGCCGTTTTCCCAGCGCGCCGCCTGCGCGCGGATTTCTGAAACAAAGCGCCCGTTGTTATCACGTTCAATAATGATTATACCGTTTAACCTGACATTGATATCATCAAAAAAATCAATAACATAGATACGTTTGCCTTCGTTTGTTTTAATAACAATATTGGTATTTTTTTCACTGCTCTGTATATGGCGCAGCCGACGTGTCAATTCATTTTTATCCCTGAGCGTTGGGACAACAACACGGTCATCAAAGAAAAATGAAAACAGAGAAACGCACAGGCCTATAATCAGAAGCGGCGTACCGATTCTCCAAAACGGAATGCCGCTGGAAATAATAGATGTCAGTTCGTTGCGGGCATATAAATCGCCGAGCGTATACGCTATCGCAAATATCAGTGAAACCGGAATGGCAAATGACATGCTTTTGGGTACATACAAAATAGTTGCCCGTAAAATATCCGAAAAGGCCGCTTCATAATTAAGGTAGTGTACCAGATTCAGAAACAAATCAATGAGCAGAAAAAGCATGACGAACATAGATATCGCGACAATAAACACGGGTAAAAACTGGCGGATTAAATAACGGTCGATTATCACCGGCGCACCCTGAAAAGCGTAAGAATGATGCCGATTCCCACGCTGAGGACATTGGGAAACCACATAGACCAAAACGGCGAATAACCGAGCCGTATGCCCATATTCTGGCCAATAAGCAGAAACGCCCAATAAATCAGCGATATAATAAGGCCGACAATAAACCCTACCGCCTGCCCGGATTTTTTTGCGAGAAGTCCGAGCGGCACAGCAAGAAAAATAAATGAAAGCGCGCCCAGCGGTATGGAAAATTTTTTATAGAATTCGAGCCTCCATATAGACAGGCTGCGGTCGCGGCGGGTGTCAAGTGCAAGGCGGCTTTCTTTGATAAAATTGTTGTAAAGGTTTTCACGCGCTGTCCATGACCTGTTTCCCGGGCCGGCGCGGAGGGCGTTTTCTAAATTCATTGTCGCGTCAAGCGCGGCCAATGTGCGGGTAACAATACTTTTTCCTATATTTACTTCTTTCTTTTTAATTTCGCGGAATACGTCTATCGATGTCATCTCACGGGGGCCGGGGGGGGTTAAATCTTGCATTAAATCTTCCGGTTTAATGCGGTAACGTAAAAATCTGCTCTGCGCGTAATCATAATCTGAGCGTTCAATTTCTTTTGAGGAATGTACAAATGCATTCCGTAAATTAAGGCTGATTCCTTCTTTTCCGGCATCAACAAACTCAGCATCATTCGCAAGAATGACACGCCGTTCACCGTCACTCGTTTTGTCAATGATAAGTAAATCTTGTATGTTTTTATCGTGAACATTTCCGGTAATAACAAAAGTATCTTTAAATCTCTTTACCGAATTTGCTTCTATTTCAAGCGCGGGCGTTGATTTGACAATTTGACGGTAGAGGCGCGAATAGTGAATTGTGCCCAGCGGAAGGAGTATATCATTTGCGATAAATGAAAATATCGAAATAAGTATACCGACTATGATGGTTGGAATAAAAATATTTTTATATGAAAGCCCTGACGCAAGCATAACGAGTATTTCGTTATCGGAAGACAGCCGGCCTATAGTCATAAGTGTGCCTAAAAGGCTTGCAAACGGCGACGATATTGCAACAATAGAAGGCAGCGCGTACACAACAAGCCGCGCCACTTGATTAAACGGTACGCTTTTTTCCAGAATATCTTTTGCCATTAACAGTATTTGGTTGACAAAAAATATAAAGAAAAAAAACATAAACGATACCGCAAAGGCAAAAAGTGTTTCTCTGAATAGATACCAAAAAATAGTGCCGGAAATACGGCCTTTGAACGGCCCCGGCAGCATTGGCTGTAAAATGACAGCCTCCGGTTCGCCGTTGTCTTTTTGCTGGTCAACCCCGTCTTTTTTGTTTTCCATTGTTGCCAATCTCCGCCTATTCTACCGTAACGCTTTTTGCGAGGTTGCGAGGCTTGTCCGGGTCGTTGCCGCGTGAAACCGAGCAATAGTACGCAAACAATTGCATATATATCACGGTAAGCAGCGGCGTAAAAGGCGCGGCGGTACGCGGGATAGTCCAAATTTCATCGGCTATTGTTTTTGCCGCTTCCAAAAATGTCGTGCTGCCGCCGTCCGGCTCCTGCATAACGATGAGGCTTGCCGCGCCCCGCGAAAGCACTTCGCGCACATTCGATGTAATTTTGCTGAAAAGCGTTTCCTGTGTGGCAAACGTTACGACAAGCGTGTCTTTGTCTACCAGCGCGATGGGGCCGTGTTTCAATTCACCGGCGGCAAAGGACTCCGAATGGGTGTAACTGATTTCTTTCAACTTTAGCGCGCTTTCCATACTCACCGCATAATCAAAAAGCCGCCCCAGAAAAAATACTTTTTTCTTGTTGAACTGCCGCGCCGCGTACCGCTGTACCGCTTCTTTGTGTTCCAGAATTTTCGCAGCATTTTCCGGTATTTTTTGCAGTCCGGCAATGCCCTCGGCATAGCGCTCCGGCCCGAGAACGCCGCGAAGCCTGCCCAATTCCAGCGCGAGCAGGTAAAGGCACATAAGTTGCGTGGTAAATGCCTTTGTCGAGGCTACGGCGATTTCCGGCCCGGCGCGTGTATAAAGCACGGTGTCCGCTTCCCGTGAAATGGTACTGCCGACGGCGTTGGTAATGGCGATAACTTTCGCGCCGTGTTCTTTCGCAAGGCGCAGAGCCGCGAGCGTGTCTGCCGTTTCTCCCGACTGGCTTATGATGATAAAGAGGTCGTTTTTGTCAAAGAGAGGGTCGCGGTAGCGGTATTCGCTGGCAATATCGGTTTCGACCGGCAGGCGGGCAAAATGTTCAAAAGCGTATTTCCCGACAACGCCTGCATGGTAGGCGGTGCCGCAGGCGGTAATGACGATACGTTTTGCCTGCGCGCTCAGGGCGGGCAAATCAAGTTCGTCAAAGTGAATTTGAACGTTAGCGGCGGTGTTTATACCGCCGCCGAGCCGCGGATTCAGCGTGTCGCGGAGCGCCTTTGGCTGTTCGTGAATTTCTTTCAGCATAAAATGGGCGAAACCCGCCTTTTCCGCCGATTCGACATCCCAATCAATATGCTGGCTTTCGCGCAAAATTTTTTCGCCGGAATTGTTGTACATGTCAACATGGTCGTTGTACAGCACGGCGATTTCGTTGTCGCGCAAAAAATATACGTCTCGCGTATACGCAAGGAGCGCGGGCGCGTCTGACGCGATGAAATTTTCGTTTTTGCCCAAACCAACAATGAGAGGGCTGTCCTTGCGGACGGCGATGAGGCGGTCGGGAAAATCGCGGGCAATAACGCCGAGCGCGTAACTTCCTTCAAGTTTGGAAATTGCTTGGAGAGTGGCGCGGAGGAGGGGGTCTGAACGCGGGTGCTTGTCGTTTTGGTAGTAATGGTCGATGAGGTGCGCTATGACTTCAGTGTCCGTTTCGCTTCTAAAGACAACTCCCCGTTCGCGCAGAAAACTTTTCAGATGGGCATAGTTTTCGATGATGCCGTTATGGACAACGGCTATCGAGCCGGAAACATCCGTGTGCGGATGGCTGTTGATATCGGATGGCTCGCCATGGGTTGCCCAGCGCGTATGGCCTATGCCGAGTTTGCCGGCCGGCGCATTGTTTTCCAGAGCCGCTTCCAGCGCGGACAGGGGGCCTTTTGTTTTCCGCACTTCTATATTCGCGCCGGAAAAATCCGGCGCCGCGCTCAAAACGGCGATTCCGGCCGAATCATAACCGCGGTATTCCAATTTTTTAAGCGCCGCAAGCAGTATGCTTGTTGCTTCCTGATAGCCGGTATACCCCGCAATTCCGCACATATTGATTCCCCCTGCCTTATACTATGTTGGGACTATTTTTGATATAGTTGCGGATTATTGCCGCGGCGGCAACGAATAAAAACGATTCAAGGACTTTACGCAATTCTTCGATAAAATCGCCTCCTCATACGAATACAAAATCAAAGAGAATGGCAAACAG
>JAIRPM010000035.1 GCA_031257075.1 Spirochaetaceae bacterium | reverse complement strand
TACCCCCTTTTGAACTCCGGCAACTTCTTACAGAACAGGGTGTCATCGAAATGGAAGGAAGAGGCCGGCCTTTGGCAGAAGTGTTCGCTTCTACAAGGGTATATGCGGACAGAAATTACAATCAGAGGGAATATGCCGGTTTGGAAACGCTTGTTATACGGTGTGTTTTTGACGACCCCTGGCTTGCCGCGGATTACTGCCTTTGCAAAGAACGCGCGGACGCAGTCGCTGAAGGCGCCCTCATAGCGGCAAAAGCTGCCGGCGCGGAAAACATCCTCATCGCTGTCTCCGCAGGTGAAAGAAACATTGCTTCTCTTTTGGAGGAAAAATTGGCCGGGCTTTCGGCTTCTTCCCTGCCGGATGCCATAACCGAAGTCGAAACGGTACTTGTCGGTTCAAAGTACCCGCAGCATGGCAGAAACGAACTTGCATGGTCTCTAAGGCAATACGAAAAAAAAGAAGGCGCAGACCTTGGCGGCCTCTTGTTTATAGGGCCTTCAACACTGGCTGCCATTTACGATGCTGTTAAATTCCGCAAACCCGTACTTGACCGTTATGTCGCGGTGGGAGGTTCCGCAGTCAAAAAACCGCGTATACTCAAAGCGCGCATTGGAACCCGCTTGTCAGACCTGTTTGCCGAATGCGGCGGTTATACCAATGAACCTAAACGTATCGCTATAGGTTCCCCGATGACGGGGCGGGCTGTATTTAGCACGGACGAGCCGGTTAGCAAAACAACGTATGCGGTTTTTGCCGTTGCCCGCGAAACATTAAGCGCCCGCTCTGTCTTTCTGAACAATTTTTCCGTGCTTGACCTCCGTTCCAGCGGGCGGACACCGGGGGGGCTGGCCGGCAAACCTTCGGAAGAAAAACACTATGTTACCGCCAAGCATTGCATTGGCTGCGGCGAATGCCGCGAAGTTTGCCCGGCCGGTCTTGACCCGGAAGATATTTACAAAGGCATCAGCGCAAAGAAACATGGGCTTTCCGTAGCCCACCTTGTTATGCGCTGCCATGGCTGCGGTTGCTGCGAAACGGTATGCCCGTCAAATTTGCCGCTTGCGACCGCATTGATAAATCCGGCATTCAAAGGCGATTAAGGAGTACTGATGGTTGAACGTGATATAGCCTTGTTTGAACGGCCTTTGCTCAATTTTGCGCGCTCTACACAGGTGCGAATGATTATTCTTGCCGCATGTCTTGCCGCCGTTGTTCTGCAATCGGCGCTAAGTGATGGTTTTTTTTCACTCGTTATCGCGCTTTGCGCCATAGCCGGAACGGTCGCGGCCGAACTCCTTGTTTCGGCACTGCGCCGACAGCGGCTCGTTAATGACTTTTCCGCTGTGGCTTCCGCCCTTGTTTTAAGCGTTATGCTGCCCAACACCCTCAATCCCGCCTTCGTTTTCATAGGCGCGTTTTTTGCGGTCGCTGTAGCAAAAGGCTCTTATGGAGGTCTTGGCTCAAATTGGCTCAATCCTGCCCTTGCCGGCTGGCTTTTCATCCGTTTTTCATGGCCGGATTTTTTTATGCTTTCCATAAAGGATTCGCGGCTGAGCGCGTCTGGAACTATCGGCGTACTCTCCGCGCCCGATGATTTTCTGGGACGCGCCCTGTTTAACGGTATAGAATCCCTTAACCAAACGATCTTTCAAACGTTTTCATGTGAAATTCCGTCCGGCTTTGCTTCGTTTTGTGTGAATACGGGGACAGGCATCATCGCCGACCGCGGCGTTCTGGCGCTTATTGCGGCAAGCCTTGTCATTTGCGCCAGCATGCAAAAATTCATTCTGCCGGCGGTATATTTAGCGGTTTACCTGACGCTGGCGCGCCTTGCGGGTTTTGTGCCGGGCAGTCATGGTGAAATGGGAGATGTGTTCTATTGCCTCTTTTCGGGAGGCACCATTCTTACCGCCTTTGTTCTCGCCGCCGACCCCGCAACTTCGCCCAAATCGCCTGTCGGAAAGATGGGTATGGCCGTCTTTGCCGCGCTGCTCAGTTTTGTATTCAGATATATTTGCGCCGAATTGTATGGCGCGTTTTTCACAGTCGCCGCGCTCAATGTGCTTTGCGCCGCGCTTCGTGCCGAAGAAAGCAAACGTATTTACAACCGCGTTAAAGGCGGGGCGGGAGAAGCGTATATATGGAACTAAAAACGAACAAACCAACGGCAAATCATACACTAAACACAAAACGCCGGCAAAAAACAAAAATAGATTTTTCGGCGCGTGGTTTTCTGGCGCATATACGGCATTTTTTTGATGTCATAAAAAAATTCATCCTGAATTTAAACGAAGACACTGTTTTTACTCTGTGGATAATCGTTCTCATTCTTGCCGGTACGGTGTTTTGGGGGATGAGTGTTAAGCCCCGCGCGCTCAGCATTGCCAATGCGGCAAACCGTGTGCTTGCCGGCGCGGGCGACACACGGTCGCTGGGCGAACCTATTTCCCTATGGCGGCTGCCCGGCCCCGCAAGCACTGCCGGCGTATGGTACACGATGCCGAACCGCGAATTGGCGCTTATTTTTCCGGTTTTTAACGGAGGCGTTTTTAATCCTTGTGTCGCCATTTTTACCAATGAAGGAAAAATCGATACTTTTTTACCCCTAAGCCCTTCCGGGCAAATTTCTATGGAAAGAGCCAGCAACGGTTTTGTTGAAGCGCAAAAGGCGCATGCCGAAAAAGCGGCTTCGTTAATTATCCGCAAAATGTATGGAGGCGGTTTATGATAGAAAAAGAAGCACGTAGATGGTTTTATATATGGACCGAACCGCCTTTTATGCCGCTTGCCGCTTCGCTTATGCTGGTAACAGCAACGGCGCGGCTGGCCCACACGCTTACCTGCATAGGGGCGCTCGCATGGGTTTTTCTGCTTACACGGTTTGTATGCATCCTTCTAAAAAAAGCGCTGCCTCGTTTTGGCCGTAATTTTATTATTATTTTTCTGGCTGCTCTTATTGCTAGTTTGTATTATTTGCTGTTATATATAGCCAATCCGGTACTTGCCTTTGAATGTTCGCTTCCTATCGCTTTTACGCCGGCTGTTTTCTGTATCTGTGATTTTGAATGGTCAAGAAAACCGCAGAAAAATACTCTGCACGAAATGTTTTATCTCTCATTTGAACTGCTTATACCGGTTTTTGCCGTAATGACCGGCATAGCGCTTATTCGTGAACCGCTGGGTTATGCGTGTTTATCTATTCCGGGCGGGAGGGAAGGTATTATCAAATTGGCCAACTGGGAAGGAGGAAGCCTTTTTTCCATTCAAATTATTTCGCAGCCGGCCGGCGCATTCATTCTACTGGGATACATGCTTGCGCTGTTCCGGCATATTAACCGCAGCCGCGATACCGGAATTCATCCTGAGTATAAAGAAACATTAGCGGCTGTTCAAAAGAATGATTCCCCTGTTGATACACAAAACAAAATCGGCGCCGCAAAACCGCCTGCGCCAAATACCGCCGCCGCCGTTCAGCCAAAAACTGAATCTTCACCGAAGATGCCGCCGCTGAAACAAAACGAGGTAAAAAAATGATGGCGAGTTTTTCATTTTTTTTCTTTGCGGTATTTCAAATAAATTTAGTACTGCATTTATCTTTGGGCATGCGTGATGCTTTTTTTGAACGCGATGACAGCCTCTCGCCATGCTTTTTCCGTGTTTTTGTTGTTTTTATTTCAACGCTTCTTTTGTGGCATTTTTTTGTATATGTTCTGTTTCCGCTTACACTAGGATTTGTGATTTATTTTTTTGCGTTTCCATTATGTTTTTTACTGTATTTTATTTTTACAAAAATTGCCGGCTTTGTTGTTCAAAAGCCTGACGAACATGGTTCTTCAGGTTATAGCAAAAAAGATTATGCCCTGTCCAACGAACAGTATATGCGCGCGGCAGGCGGGTCTATGTATATACTCGCGGCTCTTATGCTTACGTTCAAATTTGCGCTTGGTAGTTTAGACGCGCTGTTTATGGCCGGCGGGTTTTCGTGCGGGATTCTGCTTTCTATGCTTGCGCTGCAATCCATACGCAAACGCATCGCAAAAGAAAACGTCCCGCTTACATTGCGCGGACTCCCTCTTATGCTTATTACAACCGGCTTGCTTTCCCTTGTGTTTAGCGCCCTAGCCAGTATTATTCTTGCCCGGTAACAAGCTTCGGCAAACCCCAATGCTGTTATGGCAGAAATCTCCTTGCCTACTCCTGACAGGCCGAGCGAAGTCTTTACCAATGGGATAATGTGTGTTATTCTGATGGGGATTGCCGGAAGCGGCATGGCCCTGTAGCTCAATGGATAGAGCACCGCCCTCCTAAGGCGGGTGTTGGCAGTTCGATTCCGCCCAGGGTCAATACCACGGTTTACGTCTCCGTCTCATCTTTTTTTACCATTTTTTGCATTGAAAACCGCACTCTGCCGTTCCGGCAAGGTTTTTCTTGTTAGAACGGCAGAGTTGATGTTATGGAGAGGGAGGTGTGAAACCGACATCCGTAATGGTGATTTTGCCCGCGCCGGTTATTAAATCCGCGTAATTGCCGTAGCCGGTACCGGCGTCCGGGGTTGCGCTGCTGCCTATTACGGTAAAACCGCCCGACCCGCCATGCGATGAGAAAAAGGACGAGTCCACATAGCCCGACCCGCCCGCGCCGCCGGCTAAATTGGCTACGGCTCGGGAGGTGGAAGCGTTGCCACCGTAATAGCCGCCGCCACCGCCGCCGGTGCCTTCGTAAGTACTACTGTCGCCATTAAAGCCGCCTTGCCCGGCTCCGCTCGACTGCCCCACTGTGTGGGTGCCATCATGCGCCGGGGCCCACTTTGCGCCGGAGATGACGGTTCCGCCGCTGCTTATAGCATCGCCGCCGTCTCCCCATTCGCCGCCACCGCCGGTGCCTACCCGTTTTTCATTATCGTTCTGGTTGCGCCCGCCGCCTCCACCGCCGCCGCCGGCGACAATGATTCTATCGGTTAAAGCGGTACCGCCAAAGCGAACTTCGCTTGCCGCCCCGCCGCCGCCGGCGGCGTTATTGTTACTACTGCTGGAACCATTACCGCCTTTGCCGCCGCTGCCTGGAGCAGGAGTAGGGATAGCGCCGCCTGTGCCGCCGGTTCTATCGCTTCTGTTCGCGCCTTTGTCCCCGACATACACGTTCATTACGGAACCGGATGGCAGCGCGTTTACTATTCCCCACGAATAGCCGCCTTTGCCGCCAGCGGAAACACCTGTTCCGCCCTGCCCTCCCCAGACTTCAACCTTGTAGTCACTGTTTCTGGGGGCTGTCCATGCGCGTTGGCTGTTTAGGTAGCCATACTCCCAGACTTTCTGGTAGCGGGTAAAACTGAGCGTGTAAATAGTTACGCTGCTTGAATTGGAAACATAAATTTCCAGCGTTTTTGTTTCATCAACACCCAAGGAAACAACAGGCATTGTCCAAACCGGAGCGGCGCCGTCAAGTTTGTAATAGACTACGGCATCGGGGTCAACCGGCGCCGCCGCAATAGCAGGCGCCGCGCCCGTAAGCCATATAGCGTAATTTGTCTTTGTCGCCACAAATGAAGCGGCCGGGTCCCAGTTTATGTCCGTCCCGGTTATATCAAGGGTAGCAAGTTGGCAACTCGCTAACGCCGCTTTGTTCACCGTTACGCAATAGATTACTTCCTGCTTATCGTAAGAGCGTACTTTAATAAGCACCGTCTTGCGTTGGCCGGGCCCTATGTTCCACGCGGCCGCCGCGCCACCGGCGGCGCTCAGTTCAGCCGCGTCAAAACCGGTTTTGTTTGCGTCCTGATGCCACGCCACGCCACTGTTAAACGAATACCAAACGGCTTCAATTTCGTTGTCCGTTGTCCACGCAAACGGCGGCACCTCCGTTCCCGCGCTGTAGTCAAGCGCCGCCGTATAAACGAGCGTGTCGTGCGTTTTCCCTGTTACCGGCGGACTGACAGCCGCGCTGTTTACCCTAAGCGAACTTAGACGGGGTGTCTGAGCAGCCAATGGGCTAATGGCCAATGTGTAGGTTTTCCGCGTATAATCGTAGTCAACGGCGGGGTCACCCTCGGAAATGGTAATTTCAAAGTCAACATCCGTTCCAACCGTCAAGTTGGTAAGGAAATTTGACGTTGAGCCGGTATTCAGATTTTTATACGTTACAGTCAAATCCGGGTGCGCCGCCGCGTTGTATTCGCCGGTTATCACGACTGCCGGTGTGTTGACAAAAACCTTTGCCGTATACGGACCTGATGTTGCCCCGTTAAACGACGGGCTTAACGCCGTGCCGCCGGCCATACCGCTGACGGTAATTCCGGTAAGCGCCGCCTGAAACCTTGTTCCACGGACAAAATACACCCAATACGAGGTTGAAAGAAACCCATGCTTGTTCACAGTGATTTTTACCGGCGGGAGTTTTGCCCGCGGCATCCCTACCGTATGGGTAACGGTTCCCCCGCTCAGGGTAACAGGCACATCATTTATCAACACATCCGCGCCAATGGCATCCGCGCTTATTGTAAGCGCTACATTGTCCGCGCTGTTATTAAAATTCATGTTGTAAAGCGTAACGGTCTCATCAAAACCCGCGCTTCCATTCGCGCCTGTTCCCGCATCTCGCTGGTACAATGTTACCGTCCCCATTCCCGCAGTCGAGGAAATTCCGGCAAGCCGCGCCGGTGTCAACGGCGCTTCGGCAATGACAAAATCGTACAGCACGGGTGTAGTCATTCCTCCGATTACGTATATTTGAAACCCAAACCCGTTAAGGCCGCCGGTTTTCTGGAACTGGCACACCGTGCCCTGCGTTTCAACCGCCTGCCCCCCTATGTTATAGAGGAATTTTACGGTGTCTCCCGTATTGGTTTTTATAGCGGAAACAGTAAGCGCTTCTGTGCCGGCAGGAACGGTAATCGTTTGTAGGGCGGTCGTGTTCGGGTCAAAGGCAATAGTTCCTTCGGTAAGCGTCAAATCCGCGAGCGACGAAGCCCCGCTGCTCGAAACCAGATTTACGTTGAACGTATATATCGAAGGCGTGTAATCCGGCGCGGTAACGGTAATTTTGAGTGTACTGCCGTTGATGTCCAAGAGCAGCGGCATTGCCGGCTCATAGCCGAAAATCGCCCCGCTCAAAGCGCTCTGCGCGGAAATGATAAGCCCAGCGCCAAGATTCTGAACGTCAACATTCACATCGTATGTATGGACAGCCGGGTCAAAAGCCGGCGGGTTGTCTAATACGCCCATCGACAGCAATACCCCGCTTAACGTAGCCTGCGGGAGCGCCGCCTGCGTGTAAAATATCTGATAACATTCAAGCGCCGCGTTACTATTCATCGCCGTTACCAACGACACAGTCCCCGCCTGCGGTATCAGCGTCTTGCCTGTTGGATACCCCGCCTCTACATCAGCATCCACCTGCCCATGCAGAGTTACCGTAATCGGGTCTTTGGGTATTTCAACATAGTAAATAAAGGTTTCCGGGTTGAATTCCACCGTATTTCCGTTGGAATCGCGGAGTGTAAGCAGCGTTCCCGGCGGCACAGCGTCGGTGTCTTCTTCATCTTCTGTCTCGTTAAACCGCGCCGGGTTTTCAGGCGGAACGGCACTCGTATCCAGCACATACAAACCGCTTAAACGCGGCTTATTCTCTTCTTCGCCGCCCTGTTTCTTCGGGTTTATAGGCCCGTTAGGGCACGAAACGGCCGCCAGCGCCGTACAAGCAAGCACGGCTAAAAATAGTATCTTTTTTACAATAACGGGGGGGGGGGGGGGTATAACAAGGTTACTTTCTCCGAAACCCTTTACCCGGAATGAACACGGGGGCGGCGGCAGAACGCCGCTTCCGCTTGTGGTTTCTCCTGCTTTTTTCATAGCAAACTCCTTAACTGGGGCGTTTTTCTAACCCCATCACTTCTTACCCCGCATTTACGCAATGCCGGCCGCTTTGCAGCCGCATAAGCAAATACAGAGGGCAACGCTGATACTGCAAGCCTCAAGAATTAAAGACTTGCCGAAAAGTCAATTTAATCAGCGTTATCCTAAAAATACAAAATTCACAAAAAAAAACAAAGTGTTTGTGATGGCGGTCTAGGGCAAGAGCATTTAGGCTGAGTTGAAGAGTAGATTGCTGAGAAAGTCAACATTGGCAGCGGTTTTCAGCATTTTGCGTTTAAGACTGCGTTTTTCAGGCAGTTCTTCTTTCCGCAGAAAATACAACGCCGTTTTTCTTAGGAGGAGCAGATTCTCCGCGGCGTGGTTCCGCCGCGTCCGCGCCAAAGATTATTTCACTTTAGCATAGTTTTATTTATTTCGCTTCCTCAATGCTCTTGCCCTGGCGGCAATGTACAACCCCCTTGACACAAACGCTGTGTGTGTTTAGGCTGACAGAAGTTACCTCAATTGGGAGGGGTAGATGGCAGACGAAGATAGAAAAAAGAAAAAAAAAGATATAAAAGACTTTACAGGCCGTCAGAAAGCGGCCATATTCCTTGTCAGCATTGGGTCGGAAGTATCGGCGGAAATATTTAAATATTTGCGCGAAGACGAAATTGAAACGCTTACTTTTGAGATAGCGCGGCTGGAAACTATAGAGCCGGAAATAAAAGACGCGATACTTACCGAATTCCAAGAACTGATGATGGCCAATCAGTTTATTTCTATTGGCGGTATCGATTATGCCCGCGAACTCCTGGAAAAATCGCTCGGCAGCCAAAAGGCGGTAGACATCATCAATAGGCTTACGTCAAGTCTTCAGGTGCGCCCTTTCGATTTTATCCGCCGCACCGACCCGGCGCATTTGCTCAACTTTATTCAGCAGGAACTTCCGCAGACTATAGCCCTTATCCTTGCCTATCTTGAACCGAACAAAGCATCCATTATTCTGCAAAGCCTGCCTCATGAGATTCAGAGCGAAGTCGCCCGCCGCATTGCCGTAATGGACCGCACCAGTCCTGAAGTTTTACGCGAGGTAGAGCGCGTTCTGGAAAAGAAATTGTCTACACTCTCTTCCGAAGACTATACGACAGCCGGCGGCGTTCCCAGCATTGTCGAAATTCTTAACTTGGTTGACCGGTCATCGGAAAAACAAATCATCGAACAACTAGAAGAAGAAGACCCGGAACTTGCCGAAGAAATCAAAAAGCGCATGTTTGTATTTGAAGATATCGTTATGCTTGACGACCGTTCGATACAAAAAGTACTGCGCGAGGTAGATACGGCGGAACTTTCCAAGGCGCTCAAATCGGTTGATACCGAGGTGCAGGAAAAGATTTATCGCAATATGTCCAAACGTGCCGCCGCTATGCTCAAGGACGATATGGAATTCATGGGGCCGGTGCGATTAAAAGACGTGGAAGAATCGCAGCAAAAGATTGTCGCTATTATCCGGCATTTGGAAGACCAGGGTGAAATTGTCGTTGCGCGCGCCGGAGAGGATGAATTGGTTGTCTAGGGCAGCAATGATTAAATCGGCCATCATTATTACTACTATGAGGGTTTGCCCTCTCTAAACCGCCGGTTTATCCTTGTCTAAATCCGTAGTTTGACCTACACTATACAGACGGGACGTCGCCTAGGGGCTATGGCGCCTGCTTTGGGAGCAGGATATCGTGCGTTCGAGTCGCACCGTCCCGATAAAGGAATTTTTATGGAAAACAGAAGGTATTTTTTTACTTCAGAATCGGTTGGCGAAGGCCATCCCGATAAATTGTGCGACCAGGTTTCGGACGCGATCCTTGACGCTTGCCTTGTCGATGACCCGCAAAGCCATGTAGCCTGCGAAACCTTTGCCTCTACATCGCTTGTACTTGTCGGCGGCGAAATAACGACCAACACTTTTGTTGACGTGCAGGATTTGGTTCGCCAAGTCGCCAAAAACATTGGCTATACCGACCCGGATTATGGCTTGGACTGCCATTCAATGGCCGTTCTTTCGATGATTCACAGCCAGTCGCCGGACATTAACCAAGGCGTTACCGGCGCCGGCCTTGACGAGTACAAAGGTTTGCAGGGGGCGGGCGACCAGGGAATGATGTTCGGCTTTGCCTGCAACGAAACTGAAAACCTAATGCCGTTGCCTATAATGCTCGCCCACCAGATTCTCATCAAGGCTGCCGAACTGCGAAAATCAGGAACACTAGGCTGGCTGCGTCCCGACGCGAAAAGCCAAGTTACGGTAGAGTACGAAGGCTACAAACCGGTGCGCATCGAGGCGGTAGTGGTTTCCCATCAGCATGACCCGGGAATTTCTTATGCGGACATTAAAGAAGCGGTGATAGACAAAATCATTAAGCCCGTTTTAGAACCGACAGGGCTTTTGAACGAATCAACCAAGTATTATATCAATCCTACCGGCCGTTTTGTTGTGGGCGGCCCCTTTGGCGACACCGGCCTTACCGGACGTAAAATCATTGTGGACACTTACGGCGGAATGGGACGGCATGGCGGCGGGGCTTTTTCCGGCAAAGACCCCACAAAGGTCGACCGTTCCGGGGCTTATGCGGCGCGGTATGTCGCCAAAAACATTGTCGCGGCGGGGCTTGCTTCCCGCGCCGAAGTTGAATTGGCCTATGCTATCGGCGTGCCTTTTCCGGTATCGGTAATGGTAGACACATTCGGCACGGCAAAAGTCCCCGAAACCGGTATCGAAAACGCGGTAAAAAAAGTTTTCGATTTAAGCCCCGCGGGTATAATCAAAATGCTTGACTTGTGCCGGCCTATTTACCGTAAAACTGCCGCGTATGGCCATTTTGGCCGCGCCGAATTCCCATGGGAAAAAACAGATAAAGCGGCGGAATTAGCAAAACTCTGCTAAAATCTGTATGCCCTTTATCGTAGAAAGCGCACTAATGCGCGAAAAAATCGATTGGGTTAAACGTTTCACCAGTTCCGCTCAGTACATTCTTGTTCTGGGGGAGAGTGGTGCCGGGAAAAGCGCTTTTGCCGGTGAAATTTACCGGCAGGCGCGTCCTGCCACGCCGCTTGCCGTAATTAACTGCGTATTTGCGGACGAGGAATCTTTTTCCTCGGATTTTACTGGCTGCGGCTTGAAGGAAAACGGAACGCTTCTTTTGGAAGAAGTGTCCGCACTCACTCTTTCCGCTCAGTCGGCATTGTTGGTATGGCTTGAGAAACTACCGTCCGGCATTCTTGTTTTTGCCACAACACGGAATGATTTGGAACAGGAAGTAAGCCGGAAGGCTTTTAGTAAAAATCTGGCGGCAAAACTGGGGCTTTTGCCTGTCTACATTCCGCCTTTGCGTCAAAGGCCGGAAGACATACTCCCGCTTGCCCGCGCTTTTCTGGAACGGTACAGCCGCTTGTGTAAAATACGTATTGACGGTTTTGATGATGCCGCGCGGGAAGCGCTCTGCAATCACCGTTGGCCGGGCAATGTCCGCGAACTGAAAAACAGTGTGGAAGCCGCATGCCTGCACAAGGCGCGCGGCGTGGCCGTTTGCGGCGGCTCGGAAACGCTTATTGGCAAAGAAAATTTAAGGCAAGGCGCGTTTATACCGGATTCTATTGAACAATATGACACCCGCCTTCCTCTCAAAACGGCACTGGATATGTTTAAATCGGCTTTTATAAAAAAGACGCTGAACGAATTTGACGGCAACCGGAGCAAGGCCGCCCAGAGTTTGGAAATACAGCGCACCTATCTTTCCGCGTTGATAAAGACACTTGGAATAGATAACTCCCTATGATATACTGGCGTTATGAATATGGAAAATACTTCGTTGAGTGAATTCTTTTTTGCGCATCGCAAAGCGATACTTGTGGTAGCAGCGGTTATCGGGCTTGCGGCTGCTGGAACTGCCGGTTTTTTTATAGTATACGATGTGGTTGACAAAAAAAACATTGCCGGCCTTGAAGAACTTGCCGGCCGGTATAGCGAATTATCGGGCTTTTTTGTCCCGCAAGCGGCGGATGCTACGACAACGGCAGATGCGGCGGCAGATACGGCAGATGCCCCAGCAGACACCGGCAGCGAACAGGAAGGCGCACCAGCCCCGGCAATTCCGGTAACGGCGGAACAACATGCCGAAGTGGACAAATTGCTTGAAGATATATCAAAATTCGCGGACAAAGCGTCCGGTTATACGGGCGCGCGGGCATGGTCTATGGCCGGCGATATTTATGCCGGACGAGAAAAATGGGCGGATGCGGAAACAGCGTATATAAATTCCGCAAAAAAAGCCGGTAAGAATTTTCTCGCGCCGGTATCGTTTTTTAACGCCGCTGTCTGTGCCGAAGAATCAGGCAAACAGGAAGACGCGAAAACGTATTGGTCTAAAAGTTTGAATTTCGATGATTTTCCGCTCGCTCCCCGCGCCCAGTTTTCACTTGCCCGCATTTTGGAAACAGAAGGCAAAACAGAGGAAGCGCTTGCCGCCTACCGCCTTTTGATAGAAAAGTACGAAAAAGAAACCGAATGGACAAATTTGGCGCATAGCAGAATCATCGTATTGGAACAAGAATAGCGAGACAAAAACCAGTCGATTCTATGAAATCACCCTTATTTGCGGCAATCGTTACCGCCGCCGGGAATTCCCGGCGTATGGGCGGGCGCAAAAAAGAATATCTCTGCATAGGTAAAACCGGAGATGGTAAGGATATTACCGTACTTGGTGCCGTTGTCCGGACACTTATCGCCCGCATACCCCTTATTGCTATTACAGTGCCGCTGTCCGCCGAAGCGGGCGAGACTGCCGCCCGCGCCGCACTCGGCAGCGACTGGGCGGACGCTTGGCAAGGGACATCCCCGCCGAAGCTTATTTTCGTTCCCGGCGGAATGTCTCGCAGAGTTTCGGTATTCCATGCCCTCAATGCGCTCAAGCCGGAAGCGCCGGATTATGTGCTAATTCATGACGGGGCGCGTCCATGGATAGACACCGGCCTTATTGACAGCCTTATGAGGGCGGCACCGCATTACAAGGCCGTACTGCCTGTGCTTCCTGTAACAGAAACGCCGAAAGAATTGGGGGACTGCGGTTATATTGACCGGCACCTCAAACGCGCAACCATAGCGCTGGCGCAAACACCCCAAGCATTTGCTTTCGCGGATATTCTTCGCGCTCACGAACTGGCGGAAGCGGAAAGCCTTGCCGCTTCGCCGGACAGCCCGCCGGTTGAATACACCGATGACGCGGAGATTTGGGGTAAATTCATAGGTACCGTTAAAACCGTAGAAGGCAGCAAAAAAAACATAAAAATCACTTTTCCTGAAGACATTGCGGCAATGTCGGCTTCCCTAGGGCAACGCTGATTAATTTGACACTAATCAGCGTTGCCGTGCGTTGCTACGCAACGCCTGTATTTGCTCATTTCATTACGCAAATACGGTATTAAAGTAACACTGAATAATTCTCGATTGAATTATTCAGTGTTGCCCTAGGGCAATTCCAAAATACGGCCGATGCTTAGCGTGTCGTTTATCCGCATGCCATTTTTTGCGGCAAGCGCCTCGACTGTAGCGCCGTTCTGCCGGGCAATACTGTAAAGCGTATCCCCTTTTACCACCCGCCATATTTTCAGTTTGGCACCGCCGTTGTCTGTATTGCCGGCCGCCGTTGGCGGCGGCGCGTCTGCGGCCGGCGGGGAAGCGCCGTTTCGCATAGCCGGTATCAAAAGGCGCGCGCCTAGTTGGAGGGCGGTTGGCTTAATACCCGGATTTTGCGCGATAAGCGTTTCCACGCTAATGCCATAACGGAGAGCCAGCGCGGACAAGGTATCCCCTTGCCGGATAACATGAATATAGTTGTGGACAAGGGGCAAATTTTCCTGTTCCAGCACGGAACGTACAGCGGCGGCATATTCCTTGCGGACTTTGAGCGTATAAGCCGTATCGTTGTTTTTTACGGGCGGCGTAATATTGAAGACAAGCTCGCGGTTCGCGGCATGGAGGGCATCTTTCGGAAGGCCGGCATATCCTGCCAGCAACATGATGTCAACCTGACGGCTAACCGGTACCAATTCCCATTCATACACTTCGTTTGTCCAATCAATATCAAGCCCGAAACGGCGCGGTTCATGTACGATAGTGTACACAGCCAGTAATTTGGGAATATAAACGGCCGTTTCTTTTTTTAATTTATTTTTTTCGTTCAATTCCCAATAATCACGGATGCCGGTCTGTTTAATGACGGAAGCTATTGCGCCCGCGCCGGAATTGTAAGCGGCAAGAGCAAGGTACCAATCGCCAAATTCCTTGTAGTTGTATTCCAGTTTGGAAAGTGCCGCATAGGTTGATTTGTAGAAATCGCGCCGTTCATCAAGCCATTCGTTGATTTGCATATAGGGGCGTATGCTGTTTCGCATAAATTGCCACAAGCCGCTCGCGCCGGAACGGGAAAGCGCGCCGGGCGCGAAACCGGATTCAATTACGGGCAAATAGAGCAGATAGGGCGGCAGCCCACGCCGCTCAATCTCGCCGCGTATAAAAGCAAGGTACGGCTCGCCAGCCTTTAACGTAGACGCAAGCCATTTCCGCAAGCCGGGCTGCGAATAGCGCTCGATGTAACGCCGCGTAAGCGGGTGGTCAATGCCGGGCAGTTCAAGAAGCGGCGCGTATTTTTCGCCGGAAACCGTATCTTTTACCCCGGCCAGCGCGGCGGCCGTATGTTTTGCCGCAAGCGGCGCATACTTTGCCCGCGGCGGCCGCACGGCTGGCCCCGTGAGCGCCGTGTCTTTTGCCCGCAGCGGCCGGGACGGCGGCGGCGCGGCATTTTCCTCCGGCATGGCGGCGGCTGGCACGGTGTTTTCTGCGGAAGCGGCGGGATTTTCCGCTGAAGGTGCCGCGATTTCCGCTGATGCTGTGGCAATCGCGGGAACAGCGCCGGGTGTTTCGCCAGCCTGCCCGTGCGGCACAGCAGAAAAAAAACCTCCCATGAAGCACAGAAGAGCAAACAGCGTATTCGGTTTTTTCCCCCAAGTTTTTCGGGGAGCGCAATGCATAATTTTCATACTGCGGTTGGCAAAACGGCCGCAATGACCTCTCCGCCGTTCATCCCTTCGTCCCAAAAACGTTTTAGCCGCCCCGCATATTCCAGGGCTTTTTCATAATCGGGCTGCGTATCTATAGTAAGCCGTAATTCCGGTTTGTGCCAGATTGCCGGCGCGGCAGGTCGGTACAGCGTAAACAGTTCAGGATGGCCGTAGATGTAGGGGCAGACGTGCTCACGTTCATAAGCGGTTTTTGCCTCGGTTTCGGAGCGAAGCAGGGCGCGGACGGCAACTGATTCTACACCTGTGCCATAGGGGAGGCCGGTATAGGCGGCATAGTCAACATTTCGGGCAGCCGCTTCCGCGTTTATGGCATTAGCCGCATCAGCAAAGACAAAAGGGTTGTCTCCCGTAGCGCGGATAATGCGCGCGTCCGGTTTGGTATCAAAGCCTATTGCCCGGATAGCCGAACAATACCGCGCCAAAACATCATCTTTCGAACCGGTAATGAGGCGAAAACCGCAGGCCTCGGCAAGCGAGGCAAATTCTTTTTCGGACGTACTCCGGCCCGGGATGCCATGTATAAAAAGCGGGGGTTCTTCCGGGCAGGCAAGAACGTACTCATCCGCATGCACCGCTTTGAGCGCTTCCATTACCCGTTGAACAACAGGCTTGCCCGCAAGAGGCAGCAACGCCTTACCGGCAAGCCGCCTTGAATCAAGACGCGCTTGAAGAATAACGGCTGTTTCCATACTTTCATGTATCGGCGTACATCGCGGCATTTACGCCGGTTTTTTGCCGCCAATACCACGTGAAAGAACCGCCGCAAAACCACGCTCTGTTCTAGGTAACGCTGATTACATTGGCTCTAATCAGCGTTACCCTAAATCTCTTTTAGACGGCTTGGGATTTGTTTTTTTTTAATTTGGACGCGATGACGGCAAGGCATGGGTCGCGGGTGAGAATGAGCAGCGTCAAAAGAACCGCCGCAAAAACCAAAGCAAATCCCACGCACGAAGCGGCGCGGGTTGCGCGGCTGCCGGCAAATTGCGGCGCAAGGGCAAACCGGCCAATGAATACCGGCAGTACGGCAAACGCGGAAAGGGCGGCGGTTTTGAGCATATACCCGAATGACGAAAGAATGAATTTTTTTCCGGCAACTCCGGCAGCGTGTTTTTTGCGGAGCATAAGAAGCAGCGCCGCCATATTTACCGCGCCGGCTAGGGAAAGGGCAAGCGCAATGCCGCCGCCGCGCATAGGTTTTACCAAAAGGGCCGCGGCGCTTATGTTTATAGCGAATGAAACAATGCCGGCGGCAGCCGGGCTTTTGGTGTCACGACAGGCATAAAAGGCCGGCGCAAGCACACGGTTGACAGCAATGAAAAAAACGCCCGCGATATGGAACCTGAACGCTGTCAGCGTCAGATTTACGGACGATTCATCGAAATTTTTGATTTGAAAAAGAATCCGTATCAAATCTTCACCGCATACAAGCGAAAAAAAAGTAACGGGTATTGTAATGAGCGAAATAATATTGATAGAAACGGAAAGATTTTTGTTATAAGTTTTCCAATCGCCTTTTTGAGCCGCTTCGGAGAGGCTCGGAAGAAGCACGGTGCCTATCGACACGGCAAACACACCCAAAATAAGTTCCTGTAGGCGCAGCGAATATTGCAGGCTGGACAGCACCCCCACACCGGCTTTGCGGGCAAGGGCGGATGATACAAGGTCGTTCAATTGATAAGCCGCCATACCGATAACGGTAGGCCCGATGAGGCGTACTACCGCCTTTGTGTTTTCGTTGGTAAACGCCCGTTTCAAGCCGGTAAACGCGATAGAAAAACCATTTTTGTAGATAAAAGGAATCTGAACCGCCGCTTCCAGAAAACCGCCCGCCAGCACGCCTATAGCCATAGCCCGGGCCGGATTGCCGGCGCTGTCTTTTAACGCCCATGCGCAGGCTATCGTTGTCAGGTTTAAGAGGACAGGCGCGAAACCGGCCGGCATAAATACATGCACGCTGTTAAGCGCCCCCTGAAAAAGCGCGGCAAGTGATACAAAAGCCAAAAAAGGAAACATAAGCCGCGTAAGCAGTACGGTTTCGTCAAAGGCCTCGTTTCCAAACAGGCGCACAATGGCCGGTGCCGCCAGAATACCCACGCCAACCGCCATGCTCACGCAAAACGATAGGAATGTAAAAAAACAACGGAGAAACATCCGCGCTTTCGCATTATCGCCGTCATCGTCAAGCAAACAGGACTTGAAAACAGGGATAAAAGCAACAGCAACCGAACCTTCGGCAAAAAGCCGGCGAAAAAGGTTGGGCACCAGAAACGCGACCGAAAACGCATCAGAAAGCGCACCGGTGCCGAGGAGCGCGGCTTTGGTCATTTCACGGGCAAGGCCGGTAATACGCGAAAGAAGTGTCAAGAAAGAGAGAATAGCGCCATGCCGTAAGAGGGATTTGGATGAATTCATAGCCTTACGGCAGCACGGCCGCGGCAATTTCGGCGGCGGCAAAACGCCCGTCAGCAAGGGCACGTACAATAAGGCTCGCGCCGCTGCGGCTGTCGCCCGCCGCCCAGACTTTACGGTTTGAGGTGCGGCAATGGCCGTCAGTTTTGATATTGCCACGTTCGTCCTTTTCAAGGCCGAGGCTGTCAACAAGGCCGTCCTGTACGACATGGGTAAAACCCATAGCCAGCACGGCCAAATCAGCCTCTATCTCAAAATCCGAACCAGGTATTTCAGACATTACCGGGCGGCCGTTTTCAGCGGCCCATTCAACCTTGCAGAGAAGCGCACCGCGTATATGAGCGCCGTCCGCCGGTACAAACGCTTTCGTGTTTACCGCCCAAAGCCGGTTGCAGCCTTCCTCATGGGAAGATGTTGTTTTGTACAGACCAGCCCACAACGGCCACGGCTGGTGCGGCGGACGAGTTTCCGGTGGACGAGGCATCACTTCAATCTGAGTTACCTCCGCCGCGCCTTGCCGCCAGGCAGTTCCTACGCAGTCAGAGCCGGTATCGCCGCCGCCTATCACAAGCACTTTTTTCCCTTTTGCCGATATTTCCGGCACATCAGGTTTTTCCCCGGAGAGCAGTCTGTTTTGCAATGAAAGATAATCCAATGCCTGATAAACGCCGGAAAGTTCGCGGCCGGGCACATTCAAATCCCGCGGTTCCCGCGCCCCTATCGCAAGCAAAACCGCGTCAAATTCGGCCAGCAGTTTTTGCGGTTCGACAATGCCCGTTCCAGCGCCGGCAGTCCCAAAAGCAAAACGCCCGTTCCCTATGCGCGTCCCTGTTTTGAAAACGATTCCTTCCGCTTCCATAATTTGAAGACGGCGGTCAATTACCTTTTTTTCCATTTTGAAAAAAGGAATACCATAACGCAAATAGCCGCCTACCAGATGGTCGGCTTCAAAAACGGTAACGCTAAAACCGGCGCGGTTCAGGTGGTAGGCGGCCGAAAGGCCGGCAGGGCCGGAACCGACAACGGCTATTTTTTTGTTGTTGCGTTTTTGAGGTGGCCGGGGAACAACAAGGCCCGACTCATAGGCATATTCAACAACCGCCAATTCGTTCTGCCGGCATGTAACCGGTTCATCATTCGACCCGAGTACACAACTTGCTTCGCAGAGCGCCGGGCAAAGCCTGCCGGTAAATTCCGAAAAAGGCCCGGTATCCTCCAAAATTTTCCATGCACCCAGCCAATCGCCGCGGAAAAGTTTGTCGTTGTATTCAGGCATCGCGTTACCGAGCGGACATGCCCAATGGCAAAAAGGAACGCCGCAATCCATACAGCGGCTCGCTTGTTCGCGCCGTTCCTTCTCTGAAAGCCGTTCTTCAACTTCACGATAATCTTTAACCCGTTCTTCTACCGGCCTGTAGTGCGCAACATTGCGTCTGTATTTTAGAAAACCTTTGGGGTCAGCCATAGGTCAGCGTAACATAGTTAGCGTGTCTTGAACAGGCTCGCCGGCAAGCGCCGTTTTCATGGGCGCCCTACTTTTCCGCCGGAGCGTGGAGCCAGGTCATCATGGCGCGGAGTTCCTTGCCGACCTTTTCGATGGGGTGCGCCGCTTCGATAGCCCGCATACGGTTGAAGGCGGGGCGGTTTGCCTGATT
>JAIRPM010000024.1 GCA_031257075.1 Spirochaetaceae bacterium | reverse complement strand
TGTCCGCCGGAGGGAACCGCCCTAACAGGCCTTCCCCGGCAGCCCAATCCGCCGGCTACCGCCGCCGAACCAAGCCACACTCACAGTATACCGCACTTTGAAAAAAAAGGCAAGCGGTTCGTGTAAATAGTGGGTAGTGGGTGGTGCGTAGTGGGTAGGGGGTAGGGGTGAGGGCGGCGAGCAGGGTGAGAACGGCGGGGCAGGGAGGTAGCGGTGGTGGGGTGAGGGTGGTGGGTGGGGTGAACAAATCAGGTGCTTCCCTTGGGGATACTAGGCAGAGCAGAAAAAATTGATTATCCTAGGGTAATGCTGATTAAATTGACTCTAATCAGCGTTGCCCTCTGTGTTTGCTCATGCGGCTGCAAAGCAGCCGACATTGCGCAAATGCGGGGTAAGAAGCGCTTATTAAATCCTCAATTTGGATGTAATAAGCGCTTCCCTAAGGTTTCAGAGGTATTATGCCGATAATGGTACGATACTATTTTTGGAGGATGATAATGCAAAAAATACGAATTGCGGGGCTTTTTCTGGCTTTTTTTGTTGTTGTGGGGGCAAATGCCCAAACAAAAAAGGACAAGGGGAAGGAACTTGATGAATTAAAAATGGCTGACCCCTCAAAATTTACCGGTCTTTGGGAACGGCAAGGCACGCTTGAGATTGACGGGAATACCGATGTCGAAACGATTCAGTTTAATGAAGACGGGTCTATCAGTTACCGACTCAACGGTCAAATCGGTTTGTTCCCTACACCGTACACATACGCCATCAATTACGGCAAGGTTGAAATCAAGGCTGTTTTTGATTTCTACTTTATTGACAATAACCTTATTGTCATTTTTGCCGACAGGCGCGTAAAGAATTTTACCCGCCGCCGTACGCAGGGGCAGCCGCTACGCCCGGGGCAGCCCAATGTTCAGATGCAACAACAGCGTCCTTTGAGCAATCAGCCGCAGCAGACCCAACCAATGCAGTCAGTACAGCCGCAGCAGACCCAGCCTATGCAGACGTATCCCGGCGGCAGCCAGCAGCAACTCAACCCCTACCTGCGATAACTTCGCGCAAACACCCTGCCCGGCAATTTGAAAACCATAATGGGCGGCGCGGGAAAAAGGCTCAAAATGGCGGCGGGCATGCCGCCATCGCGGCTGGTGCTTCCTGTATGCGCGGAGGCGGCCTTTTCTTTGCTGCCGTCCGCCAGCCAGCCTCTGGTAATCAAATCCCCATTATTGACTGATTGCCGCAAATACTCTAGAATAACAGCCATAGATTTTATGGGCAGGCGGAACGGATGCCGCAAACTGTCCGGCGCGAATGGCCGCGGATTTTGAATATGAAGCAAGAAAGAAATATTTTTTTTACATTTGACAGGGTTCTCTTTGCGTTCGCCTGTGTTGTTTTAGTATGCGCGTTTGCATGGACGCCGAAAAAAAAAGTTGTTTTCAAAAAGACATCTATCGTGTTTGCGCAATGGTGGGAAAACGAAATGGAAAACGGCGCGCTGCGGAGGCTTATAGATGAATTTGAAGCCGAAAATCCGGCTATAACAGTCAGGCTGGAAACCCATGACAAAGATACCATTGAGCGGATGACGCGGGATGCTCAGGCGGAACGAACCGGTCAGGCTGATGTTATTGCGCTTGATGGGTACTGGATTCCGCGCCTTATTAAAGAACGCTATTTGTACAGGCTGGACGATGCCGTTGATTTTGACATTGATGAAGACAATTCCGCGGCGGAAAGCGATAAAAATTCTTACGACTATAAAAACTTTGTATACGCGGATGGCAAGTACGCCGTGCCGGTTGTTTTATTTGAAAATTTATTGTTTTATAATATACCGTTACTTGCATCCGCAAACTATGACAGGCCTCCCAAATCGCGCGAGGAATTTTTTGATATGTGTAAAAAAATCAGTTCCGGCAATTTAGGTGTTTACGGCTATGCTTTTTCAGATGATGTGTGGACGGACTGTTTCCCATGGATTTGGCAGGCTGGCATTATAATGAACAAAATGCCGTTACTGCCGGGCGGCGGCGTGCAAGTGCCGGCTTTTTTCAAAGACCGGCAAGCGCGCCAAGAGATGGTGTTTTTGAACCAACTTAATGCCGAAGGGCTTTTGCTGCCTTTCCCCTTTGGTTTTAACGGAGAAGAAAAAATCAAAGCGTTCAGTACGGGCAGAGTGGCGATGATTTGCGCGCCGGTTTCGGCTATCAAACGTTTGCAGGCGCTCAATAGCAGCCTTGATTTCAATGTTACGGCAATTCCGCCGCCTAGTAACTATTCCGGCAGGCCGGTGTTTACAGTAAAGAGCTGGTTTGCGGGAATTCCGGCGGAAAGCGGAAATGCGGGGAGCGCCGTTGTGTTTTTGGAATTTCTAAACGCAAACAAAGCGGCATTAGCCAAGGCCGCCGGGGCGCTGTCTATGGAGGCTGAATCGCCCCCTGCGCAAAACAGCGGACGCAGCGAAATGTATGAAAAGGCAAAAAATCTTTCCGCCAATGCGGAAATTATAGAGGACTACTATATTTTTGATGATATTTCTGAAGCGGGCAGTATGCTTATAAAAGAAATCCGGCGCGATGGAAAAGAAGCGCGCTAAAAAACGGAGATGTTATGAAAAAATTTATAATTATTGTTATTATATGTATTGTGGCGGCCGGTGCCGGTTTGTTTTTTGGGTGGGCGGAGTTCGCGGTGCCGCCCGGGCATTACGGTGTATTGCGCAGCAAATCACATGGTTTATATGAAAAAACGCTTTCTAATGGGGGACGCACATGGTTGTGGTACAAACTTATTCCGACCAATGCAAAAGTAAGCGCGTTTAGCCTTGTGCCGCAGACGCTTGCGATTAATGTACGGGGAACGCTGCCGCAGGCTGAAGTATACGGCGCGTTTACCGGCCTAAAAGCCGATTTTTCTTATGATGTGCGGGTTTTGGCCGAATATACGCTAAAAAAAGAAAACCTCCCGCGTGTTGTATCAGAAAATGATATATATACGCAGGAAGAATTAAATTTGTTTTTGTTACAGGCAAAAGATAAAATAGAAAATTTTATTTCATGCAAAATGAATGAATTTGCGCAGGATGACGCGCAGGCGCTGCGGCATATATATGAAGAACAAAATGCCGCAGTCTGGAAAAGTTTTCTAGACGGGAATTTTGATTTTTTTGACTGGGATGAAATTTCGTTTGCCCTGCTGAAAGAACCGGGTTTTGGGCATTATGAGGCGGCAAAAACGCTCTATATGATGTATCTTGAACAGCAGCATGAAACATTGCAAAACCGCACGGCGGGCTTTGCGGGCGAGCGTGTCGCCTCGCAGTTCAAACTTGATGAACTTGCTAAATACGGCGAACTTTTGACGCGGTATCCTGTTTTGCTTGAATATTTAAAAATAACAGAAGGGGCGCCGCCGGAACTGCCGCGGAGATAGCGGCAAGGAAATGGATATATGAAATTTAATGTGGACGGTTCCACGGTTTGTCTTAGGTTTTGGAACAGCCTCAAGTGTGTATTTTTTCTAACGGCGCTGTTGGGCGCTTCGATTCCTGTTTTTGCTCAAAATAAAACACCCGCCCCCGCGCCGGCGGAAACGCCTGACGAAGATGACGGTGAAGATGACAATTATGTACGACGCGGCGGCATTGACTGGAGCAATAGATTTTCAACCTATACAAAAGGTGATAAAACCTTTGGTATAAGCGTCGGTACACTGATACCTCTTTTTTTTGTACAGAATAACGGAAGGGTAGCCGCCGGTTACGGTGAAGGCTCTGACAATGTACATATAAAAATCGGTGGCACCGGTTCGCTTGCGTATACTCATTTTTTAACGCCGCATATTTTTTTGGGCGGCGAATTGCAGGGCGCGTTTGCCGGAACATTATCTGAAAAACTTCTTTATATTATTCCTATAGGCATAAAAGGCGGTTATCAGTGGACGCTAAGCCGTTTTGAATTTCCCCTGTCGCTTACGCTTGGTATGGCAACTCAGGTGTACACGGCTTCCAGCGAACCGGTTTATTGGGGGCTTTTTCTGCGTCCGCAGGGGGCTGTTTTTTTTCGCATTAACCACGACTGGTCTTTTGGCTTGAGTGCCGGCTGGTGGTGGGTTCCCGAGTGGGCGGAAACCCGGTCAAAAAGTGTAGACGGCCATTTTCTGGATATAATGCTCACAGCGCGGTACCATTTTTAGCGCCGGCACAGCATTTTAGCCGGAGCGGAGGTTGTAGAATGAAACAAAATATATATCTTTTTTTGTTATGTATTATTTTCGTATTTTCGTGTAATGACCCTGTTTTCTATATGATTCAGGCGGAAATAAAGCCGGCCGAACCGGCTATACCCGGTTCGCCGTCAAAAATTGTTTCCGATGGAACCAATTTGTATGTAGCAAATGGCAATTTGTGGAAATGGGAGCCAGCCGCTACGCCGGAGGCGTCTAAATGGCACCATATACAAAAACCGGGCGGCAATGTACGTGATGTTGCATATATCGGAGGACATCTTTTTGCGCTTTCTGTCGGCAACGATTCAGCCTCGCTTTCCTACACTACAGACTTAGTAAACTATTCCAACTGGACGAATGTGCCCAACAATTCAGGCTTCGAATTTATACAGAGCGTTTATGCGGCAAGTGATATTTGTGCCGTGCTGGCACGTAAATCAAAATCCGATGAGTATGACATCCTTGTCTACGATAATAATAGTAGGACATTAACAGAAACCGGTTTTAATAAAAAAATTTCTGGTATAGCGAAGTTTAACGGCAAATACTACATTGCTGCCGCAGATGGGGTATATATTGCGGACTTTACTCCTGCTGTTACGATAGATGTCATACCCGATACAAAAGAGAAATCTGTATGGATGGGTATCACGGCGGACAATGACCGTATTGTCGCGGTAAGCCTGAACGGCTATGTATATTACAATGATACAAGCAGCCGTGAAAAAGTTGAGCGCAAAGACGATTCGAATAGTTTTACCGGCGCGGTATGTTTTTGGGAAAACGAAGGCAGTGTTTATGCGCTTATTGGCATACATGGTTCCAGTTATACCAACGGTTACCGGGAATTGGAAATAACCACAGACGGAGCGCTGGGAAAATATGTTAAGCCCGAAAGCATAAGCGTAGCCGAAAGCGAAAAATACTCATCAACAATAGGCACCCATGCTATAAGTTCGATACTACAGCCGCCCGGTAATATCAAAGCAAAAGGGGAGGGGGACAACAGGCCCCTCTTGTTTGCCTCAAGCCAACAAAACGGGCTTTGGTCATACCGCGGAGTGTGGAATGCCGAGGAAAAATGATTTGGCGGCGGCCGGGAAATTTTGGTGCTTTGTTCAAAACAAATAGTTCCCGCGGCGGCCGCATAACACAGAGGTTCCCAAAAAGAGATGTTTCTGCGGGAA
>JAIRPM010000006.1 GCA_031257075.1 Spirochaetaceae bacterium | reverse complement strand
AGCATGGCAAAAAAGCGCTCGGTGTCCTTGGGGCTGCGGATTTGCCCGTATACGGTGTCGCCGGTTTTGAGGGCGAATAGGCGTATCTGGCTTTGGCTTATGTAGATGTCGTCCGAACTGGGCAGGTATGAATTTTGCGGGCTGCGGAGAAAGCCGTAGCCGTCCGACAGAATTTCGAGCGACCCGTAAGCGTAGATAACGCCGCCGCGCTCGGTATGAATTTTGAGCAACGCGAAGATGATTTCCTGTTTTTTCAGGCTGACAAGGTCTTCGTTGGATATACCGTAGTTGCTTGCCAGTTCGCGCAAATCTATCATATTCAGACGAGAAAGTTCGTTTATCATCAGACGAGGGACACCGCTTTCGTCGGGAAGCGGGTCGGGCTTACCGTAGACATCCGGCATACGGGGAAAGCGCTCCGGCGGCGGTATAAAGTTGACCGGGGAATTTTCGAGCGTGTTTGCCACAACGCCGTTGATTGCCGCCGCGCTCACGCCGCCCGCGTTAAAACTGTAGACGCCGCTTCCATAAGAACCACCACTGCCGCCGCGTTCGTTTCTTTCGCTGTCCCGTCCATGCGACTGCCCACCGCCTTGTTGCCGGCCGCCGTAGTGCTGACCGCCGCTCTGCCGTGAGTTGTCGCCGTAATTTGAAGCACGGGCGCGCTGCTGGCGCGGGGCACGGCTTTCATTGTAATTGCCGCCGCCGTTGTAAGTCGGCTGGCCATCGCCGCTGTTGTTGTAGGAACCGCCGCCGCCCCCGGAAGCGCCTCCTTCATTGCCGCGGCTGTAGCCGCCGCTGTAAGAAGCATAGCCGCCGCCTCTTTCTTCAGCATTACGGCCGTATCCTCTGGCATTGCCGCCGCCATAAGAATTGCCGCCATAAGCCCCCCCTCCGCTGTTGTATGCGCCGTCACGCGCCGCAGCACCGCTTTCATAAGCGTCAGCCGCGCTGCCAGTATAGGCAGATTGTTCCGGTATGGATGCGGCCTCATCGTTGTTCTGCGCAGAAGGCGCTGTTTTAAGAGAACGGCCCCGCCGCACCTTTATCACACGCCGTTCGGACATCCCATCGCCGTTTCCAGCGGCATCCGGCCCGCCGGAGGAATAATTTTCATCTTCAAACCCCTCTGCGGCGGAACCATTGTTTTGTTCGCCCTGTTTACTGTCAAATAAATTATCTGAGTCTGACATATTGTATCTCCTAAGTGTATATCTATGAATATTGTAAGATTTATCCTTTTTTATTCTTGCCGCCCGTTTAATATTTTACTCTTTGTTTAACGCACTCAACGCCGCTCTGGCGGCCTCCTGTTCAGCATTTTTTTTGTTACGCCCCATACCAGGGCCATAAACAATTCCCGCTACATTTACCTCTATCCAAAAAAAACGTTCATGCTCAGGGCCGGTTTTTTTTAACAATTTGTAAACCGGGTATTTGCGGAATTTTTTTTGGCATAGTTCCTGCAACTGCGACTTAAAATCCTGAAAACTGCGCTTTTCTACTACCTTGCTGATTTCCGGCTCAATAATTTTGCTGACAAAAGCATAAGCACTTTTGAAACCGCCGTCAAGATAGAGCGCCCCTATGAGCGCTTCCATTGCGTCAGCTAAAAGCGCTTTTTTGGTTCTGCCGCCTGACAGTTCTTCGCCGCGTCCCAAAACAAGCAGGTTATCTATCTGCAATTGCAGGGCAAGACCGCTTAAAATGTCTTCAGAAACAACGACCGCTTTTATTTTAGCAAGGTCGCCTTCCTGTTTGTCCGGCAAGTTGTTGTACAAAAGGGTAGCCGCCACCGTCCCCAATACGGCATCCCCAAGAAATTCAAGCCGCTCATTGTTAGGACGCATACCGCCTACTCCGCCCGCCTTCAAAAGGACGGACGTTTCGTTTGCGACAGAGCGGTGCAAAAAAGCATAATTAAGAAGGCTCAGATTGTTGAATTTGATTCCAACTGTCCGTTGGAAACGTACAAGTTCTTGCTTTCTACTTTTGCTGAGACTTGATGAATTCGTAAGCATCTTTTACGGTCTCAAACTCATTTGCTTTTTCATCAGGGATTTTAATACCCATCGTTTCTTCGATTGCGTACACGAGTTCATAAGTATCAAGACTATCCGCGCCCAAATCCTGACGAAATGATGCTTCCAGCGTTACTTTACTTTTGTCAATTTCAAGTTTGTCCGCAATGAGTTCTCTGATTTTGTCAAATGTATCGTCTGCCATAATTTCCTCCTCGATAATGTCTAACCACCTGCTTTAGGGGTTGATGACCTGTTTTCCGCGGTAAAAACCGCACTTGGGGCACACACGGTGCAATAAAACCTTGTTTCCACAGGAAGAACATTCTATCAGCGTGGGGGGGTCAAGCCTCATATTGATATCCTGCCGCCTGCGTGTCCGTGCTTTTGATGTTTTTGCTCTGGGAACAGCCATTTATTATTTCTCCTGTTGCTAATGTAGCATACCGCAAAAAAAAACGCAAGGGGGCTGCTTTACTGCCCGCGCTCCCTCATTACCTGCCAATTTTAACGTTTCTTTGATAAACAATACCAACAGGAAGGAACGTTTTTTGTTTTGGAATAAACGTAGGGGTAATGGTAAAATAAAAGCGCGAAATGTTACTATCCGGTTTAAAAAACTCAAAGCCGATGTGAATAGGTACAGCCATGAACATAGATATACTTTCAAAGGCAAGAAAGTCTTTATAGAGTTGGTTTTTTTTAAATTCCGCCTGAAGCATATCATAAAAAGGCACGTTTATACTGAATCCCGCCCCTACATAGAGCCATTCTATAGGCGGAATGTTGAGATGTGCCATAAGCGGAACTGTTATGCACATAGGAGATTGAAGCATTTGAACAAGTGACGGAATATCAGTAATTGAAATTTTGCTCAAATCGTCTTTAACATAGAGCGATGTATGATTGTGTAAAAAAACACCGGCGCTAAACGACAAACAAGAGGCCACATAAATGTCGTACATAAACCCGAAATCAACGGTAAAAACCGCTGAGCCTTTCTTGAACTCAAACGGCTCCCCATCGTACATCCCCGCAAGACCGAGCGACAAACCCAAATACATATCAAAAGGTTTGTGGTTATGTTCAACATTCCGCGCAAAAACCGGTAACGCTAAAGCATTTGTTAAAATCGCAAAAAAAATCAGTTTTTTCATCGTGTACGGCCGTATACTTCGCCGGCTCTCTCCAGTAAAACCGTACGGTTGTTGAGCGTAGGCTCGGCAAGCACATCATCAAACAATGCCCGCAAGACAGCGCCTATGCGTTTACCGTCGGTAATGCCGAGCGTTTTAAGGTCATTGCCGTTTACCGCCAGTTCTTTGAGGGAAAATGCATGCGCTTTTTCCAAAACTGAAAGTATCCGGGCTGCAAATGGGGTTAGCAATCCGGCCTCCGGCGTTTCGCGGGTGAAGGCATAAGCATCGGCCATACGCAACTGGAAAAGCGGCGCAATATACGCTTCGCCTGCACGCACGATAAAACGGCGGACGGCGGCATCCTGCCAACAGGGTTCATAGTGAAACATGTGTTCATTTATCAGATGGACAACTTGTTCAATGGTGATATTAGGATAACGCAGCCGGAAAAGCGCTGCCCGCGCAAGGCGCGCCGATTCTTTTTCATGATTATAAAACGTTGCTGTCTGCTGTCCCGCCGGCAGTTGCATCGCGGCCGGTTTGCCAATATCGTGAAAAAGCGCGGCAAGGCGCACAACTTGAGGATACCCCTGCGCACAAGCCCATTCAAGCGCGTAAAACGAATGGTCGAGAACATCAAAACGGTGCATTCCTTTTTGTTCAACGCCCCGGCACACGGCAAGTTCCGGCACGATGAGTTTTAATAGGCCGGTTTTTTCCATATATTGAAAGGCTTGGAGCGGCGCGGGGCAAGATATCATTTTATTCAATTCATCACGAATGCGGTCATTCGATACTTTTGCGGTAACAGAAAGCGCCGCCGGTATAGCAGCAAGAATACCGCTGTCAAGTTCGAAATCCGGGAAACGGGCACAAAAGCGGAGGGCGCGCAGCGGGCGCAGGCCATCTTCAGCAAAGCGTTCGCCGGCAGCGCCTACGCAGCGTATCAAATGGCGTTCAATATCAGCCAGCCCGCCGAACGGGTCAACCAATCCTCCAGACGGCAGTTCCAGCGCTATCGCGTTAAAGGTAAAATCGCGGCGAGACAAGTCCTCTTCAATGGTTGACGCAAATGCTACCGATTCGGGGCGACGGCCATCGGTATAACGGCCATCAGCGCGGAATGTCGTTACTTCAACAGAGCGCCCCTTAAAACGCACGGTTACTGTGCCGTGTTTTATTCCGGTGGGTATGACCCGCTTGAATATACGTATAACCTCGCCGGGAGGCGCATCGGTAGCAATGTCATAATCCAGGGCGGATTTACCCATAAACATATCGCGTACCGCGCCGCCTACAAGGTACGCTTTTCTCTTGTGTTGGTTAAAGATTTCCCCCATCTCGCGCAAGAATAGCGGCGCGACAGGAACGGCGTTTGCTATAACTGAAGTTTCGGCATTCTTACAGCCCAAAAGCGGGGGCACAGGTTTTGCCGCAATAAACTGTTTTAAGGCATGCTTTAATTTGTTCACAGGAATGTTTGAATCATTCATAGGCGATGTTTTCAGGAAGCAGCGTTGCGCAAGGAATCTTCTATAAATGGGCCTAAGTTCAGGCTTTCATAAAGAGCGGTTGCTTCGTCAAGGTCGGCATGGAGCACCGGATGCTCCGGCGCAAAGAGGGTACAGCAATCCGGATATGGGCGGATAGATGTTTCAAAAGCGCCAATAGCGCGGGATAGTTTTATAATAGCCTCTTTATCCATACCGATGAGCGGGCGCAGCACCGGAATCTTGCTGCGGCTCTGGGTACATGTGATGTTTTCCACGGTTTGGCTGGCTACTTGTGAAAGGCTTTCACCGGTTATCAAAGCCTTGCAGCGAGTACTGTGCGCCAAACGCGCCGCACAGTCCATCATTGCCATACGCAACAGGACGACACGCCATGCTTCGGGCGCTCCAGATTTGATGGCCATCTGGACATCTGTAAAATTAGCAACAAAAAGCCGTATCCCCATTGAATAACGCCCTACGATACGGGCCAATTCCACAACCTTTTCCCGCGCTTCGTTTGAAGCATACGGGTAGGAATGAAAGTAGAGGGCATGCATGCGCATACCGCGCAAAGCCATTAAGTAGCCGGCAACAGGCGAATCTATACCGCCGGAAAGCAGCAACAAGCCTCGAGCCGCAGTTCCGGCAGGCAGGCCGCCCAAACCATGTTCTTCAAAACCATAAACGTACGCTTTTTCACGAATTTCAATATTGATATGGACATCCGGCTTGCGGACATCGACTTTGAAGGCGGGAAGAGTACTGAGAATATGGTTACCGGCGGCACAACAGATTTCATAAGAATTCAGAGGGAAACTTTTATCGGTACGGCGGCAGTCAACTTTGAACGTGCGCGCACCCTTATCAAAGCATACCCGCGCTTCACTGGCGGCTGTTTCTAATATATCGTTGATGGTTTTGGGGCATCTCAGCGCCTGCGTCCAGCCACTGATACCGGCAAGGTGTTTAAGCGCGTCTTCTGTTCCGGCCCGAGAGGCCTCTTCACAGCAGACATAGAGCCGGCCATTAGTATAAGAAATTTGAGCGCCGGTGCCTTTGAGCAATGCAACCAAATTAGAGCGCAAAATTCGTTCAAATTGAGGGCGATTCCCCCCTTTCAAAACAAGTTCGCCCGGCTTTAACAAGTATAAAAGCGACATGGAAATTGAAAACGCATGGCCCGGTATACCGGCAATTACCAGACAGAATTAAAAACCCAAAGCCTGCATTACCTTATCTGCGGTAGCGCCTATAAGTATATCGTTAATGTAGTTTGAAGAATTTAGTTTTTGTTTAAGTTCCGCAACCTTGTCCGCACGGACATCCGGCGTATCTTTCACAATATCGAGTACTCTAAGGTATTCGGCTTGCTCACGTGCCCCTTTGGAGATGCTTACGGAGTCGCCTTCAGCACTGTGCTTTTCTTCTATTCGACCGTTTCGTCCGCTGCCCCTCCCAGGCTGTACCGGTTCATAACCGCCAATTTTTTCGATGGACATACAAGCTCACCTCAATCCTATCTTGATGCGGTGTTTTAATCCGCTTCCCTCTACATAAATATCGGCAAAATAAGCCGATTTGTAAACCTTTTTTATCACTGACCTACCGTTCAATTTTACCGGCCAGAAACAAAAACCGCAAACTCACCTAACTGTTTTTCGGCAGAAAATAATGTTTTGTAAACATCAATCACGCTGCCGCGCAGATATTCTTCGTGCAGTTTTGTCATCTCACGCCCGATACAACAATAGCGTTCTCCGCCCATTTCTGCCAAGTCCCCCATCAGTTTAACAATACGATAGGGCGATTCGTACAGTACAAAAGCCGCGCCAAAATCCAGCAATTCCCGAAGCCGTGTCCGCCGCCGTCCTTGTTTAGGGGACAAAAAGCCCTCGAACACTACCGTTTTGTCGGACGCGCCGGCCACACCGACCAACGCCGCAAAAGCGCTCGGACCGGGAACCGGTATTACAGGGAACCCGCCTTCACAAACGAGCCGCGCAAGCGCCGCACCCGGATCACTTATCCCCGGACTGCCCGCATCGGAAACATAGGCTACACACATTCCAGCGCGGAGAGCGGCAATCACCTTTTGCGCCGCCGCTTTTTCATTAGCCTGCCTACAGGAAATCAGTTTAGTCTTGATATCAAAATGTGTCAAGAGCGCCAACGTCCGCCGCGTATCTTCGCATGCGACCAGCCCTGCTGTCTTAAGCGTTTCGAGCGCCCTCGCCGTAATATCTCCCAAATTGCCAAGAGGCGTAGCCGTCATAAAAAGCGCCGGCGGACGGGCTGCCTGCGGCGTTTTTTTTTCTGGTTTATTCATATTTTCATCCTTATATCGGAACAGGCCGCAAAAAGGCTCGGGCACCGCTGATTAAACTGACTCTAATCAGTGTTTGCCCTGGGCACCCCCCTTGTCATTTCGTTTTTATATGTTATAATAAAAAAGTGCCTGTGGATATCATACCATAGGATTTTTTTAAGGAGAATTATATGGCGGCAGCAAGTAAAAATGCCCGTACCAGCAGTTCGACACAAAAGTTTTTTTGTTCATGCGGCGGGGAAATCAAAATGAAAACCTTATTCGAAAGTGGCAAACTAAAGAATATGGCTGAGTGTGAAAAGTGCAAACGGACGGAACGGCGTCCTTCCGACTTTAAATAGGGGGTAGATTTTGGCAACAAAAAGTCATTCCGCCGAAAAGCGCCATCGCCAGAGCGAAGAACGCAGAATCAGAAACAAGACGGTTAAAAGTTCCATCCGTACAAGCGTCCGTAAATTGAGCGGGTTCGTTGTTGCCCGCAAGACGGACGAAGCGGAAAACGCGCTCAAAGAGATGATTAAAAAACTCGATACGGCAGCGCGGAAAGGTATTATTCATAAAAAGACTGCGGCGCGCAAAAAATCTCGTATGCAAAAACGTTTTAACGCGCTCAAAACCGGTTGAAACGCGTCTAAATGAGTCCCCAAAAACTGAGCAGAATAGGGCTTATCGATGCTGTTTGGCAAAAAACAGGTATGGATAAGCGTGATATTGCCGAATGTTACGATACCGTTGTTGAAACCATAAAAGCCGCGCTCGAACGGCAAATGACGGTTGAACTGCGCGGTTTTGGGACTTTTTCTATACGTATCCGCAAACCAAGGCTCAATGCCCTCAATCCTAAAACCCGCGAATTGGTTCCCGTCCGCCCGCATGGTGTTTGTTCATTCAAACCGGGAACAGAACTGAAAATGATGGCATGGAAAATAGACGGCGGCGCAGCAGGAATTGCCGCGCCGGATTCCGCTCCGCCGCAATGAAGTTCTGTTTGCCCTTTTCTGCCGGCATTCCGGTCAATGTAAAAAATTCTTTTCTGTTTCAATTAAGCCTTGCTGTTCTTGCGACGCTCTTGCATGCCCTTGCTTTTCCCAATCCGCTTCTCGCGAATGGGCTGTGGCCTGCCGGTTTTATAGCATACCTTCCGCTCTTTATGCTTGTCCGCACGGCGCATTGGCGCTATTGCGCCGTTACCGGCGCGGCTTACGGCTTTCTTTCAACAGTATTTTTTAATTATTGGCTGGCCGGTTTTCATCCCTTAGCCCTGCCTCTCGCGGCAAGCATTAAACTTGTTTACAATGCGTTTTTTTTTATCGCGCTCCGTTATGCAGCACGTATTTTTCCCCGTTATGCCGCTGTTCTCCAAACACTTTTTTGGGTTGTTTTTGAATACCTGCAAAGTTTAGGTTTTTTGGGATACACCTACGGTTTTGCCGGTTACACCCAATGGCGCAACATTCCGCTACTCCAAACAGCCTCGCTCACCGGCGTTTGGGGTGTTTCAGCGCTTGTCGTCTTTCCGCAAGCATGGCTGGCCGGGGCATGGGCAGGAACGCCGTCCGCCATTTTCAAACCGCGTATTCCTATCGCCCTGTATGCCGCCATTCTTGTGTTTTGTCTCTGCCGGGGGGCTTTTTTCATACCGGAATCCGGCGAGGAACGCGGCGATGCGCCGGTACGCCGCATCGCTCTTATTCAGCAGAACGACAATCCATGGAAAGACAGTCCCGATGCTTATCGGCAAACGCTGGTTTCCCTTATCAAATTAAGCAACGAAGCGCTTGCCGGCGAGCAAACTGAAAACAAAAATGAACGGAATTTATCTGCCCCCGCGCTGGTTGTCTGGCCGGAAACCGCTTTTGTCCCGATGTTTTATTGGCATATACGATACCGCACCGACCATGCATACTATACGTTGGTCAAAGAACTTTCAGATTATCTTAAAAAACAGGATGCTTTTTTCCTTATTGGCAATGACGATGGCCGGCGCGAAGAACGGGATGGCGCTCTTGTACGGGTCGATTACAATGCGGCGCTTTTTTTTGACGGCGGCGAACTTGCAGGCGTGTATCGCAAA
>JAIRPM010000140.1 GCA_031257075.1 Spirochaetaceae bacterium | reverse complement strand
AATCTGGAAGTAACGAAGGCTGATGTCTTGGAACTGCATAATGTAAAAGATATTCAGGAAATATATGAATATTTGTGTACGCCGAAACCGTTTTGTAAATACTGTAACCGTAAAGGGGTAACATTGGGAATACAGTACGGCGCGTCAAAACGGGAAATAGCGGAATGGACATAAGGAGCTATAGCGGCCGCCCTATAAACCAGTGAAAACAAGCCAACGTTAGCCAGTTTTTTTTTGGTATACTGTTAGAGAAGCACTGATTTGTTCAACCGAGAATTCGTCATTCATTAACAATTAAAGAATGGCGAATCAGTGATAGAATTGGAGGAGTATAATGGCTAAAAAAGGTATTTCAATGTTTTCAGGCGCGCTTTTAGCAGCCGTGTTTTTCTTTGTGGGATGCAAAGACCCGCCCACACCGGAAACCTCGCCTGCGCCGGTTCTTACCGGCAGGGCGCTGGAAGTACATGCCCGTACCACGCTTTTTGAACGATGGGATGAGGCTCGCCCCGAAAATAAATTGGCAGGGGGCGGTTGGTTTGAATCCGTTGATGCGCCGGATTCCGCAAAGAGGCTTTCGGCGGATGCCTACGCCATGATAGACCCCAAAAACATGTTTACCGTACTTAGAGTCCCCAAAAATGGCGGCGATAAAGAAACTGTTAAAAACAGCGATTATAGCGTTGTCGTGTTAAAAGACGGCACAGCCAAAGCGAACACCAAACTTGAAGAATTTGGCATTTACCAAATCCAAATTGTTTACAAAGCGGATGCAAGTATACCTGTCAAGTATGTCAATCCGCAAACAGGCGTTATTGACAAGAATCTTACCGGTTTGGAGATTTATGCGGCTGGAGATGCCGCCGCGATAGGCACCGAGCCCCTTGCCGCATTTGAAATCCTTAAAAAACCGGACAAACTTACTTACGACTGGTTGGAACCTTTCAATACGCAAGGTTTAGAAGTCCTTGCATGGTACAAGGCAAAAACCCTCGCGGCCGGCGGTATTCCCATTATAGCGCAGAGTTCGGATTATTTAGTGGACAATAAAAAGTACACTGACATAATGAATCAGCAAACGATACCGGCAGACAACTACCCTCCTACTCCCATTTACATAGAACCGCCCGCATCCGCCGGCGGCATCATCGACGGTCAGAAGACGGGAAGCATATCGGTAGAATTTACCGTGCAAATAGACATAAAACCGTATCGTATACACATAAAGCAATTGGACGGAAGTACAAACATAATTGGAGGTGTTGTTACAACTACCAAATACGCGGAAAGGCCCAAGCGTACCGTAACTGTTTCTTTCCAGCCAAACACAAGTCAAGGCTACTCATTCAACCCTGAAAGTGTCAAACTTGTCTATAAGGAAAATGTTGAACAAACGCCGGGTATGCTGGGGCAGAAAAACACACTCGACTTCCTTTGGTCGAATGCCGCGCTGGATACTACCGGTCAAAAAATTAAAACCGACAGCCAAGTTTACGCGAGTTTTTCGATGCCGGCTTCTGAGGTAGTCATTTTTGTAGAATTTGTAACATCGAATACCAGGCTTACCGGTTTGAAAGCCGGTATACCCGCCAGTTCAACTAATTTGAATATTACCAATAACATATTTGGCTTTAGTTCTAATATTACTTCCTATACATGGGTGCTGCTCAAAGACCAGAATGAATTTGCCATCGCGCCGGTAACTGTGGCTGATACGTTGGTCGTTACAGCAACCAATGCGGATATAGAAAACAAAGGCAATAGAAATTTCTACATACACAACTTCGATGCCGGTAATGACGCGGTTGTTTCTATAAGCGTTTCCAACGGAGGCTTGGAAAACACCATGCCGGGCGCATCGGAACGAATTTATAAAATCACCGTAAAGAAATTTACCGCAAATAATGAAATTACCTACTACTATAACGGCACAACGGCGGGAACTGGTTCGCCGCAGACATTTTTGCCTCCGGTAGCGGGCGATTATGAATTTTCCGCATGGGGCGCTTACGGCGGCAATCGTATAGACTACGACGGTTCGGGCGGCAACGGTTTTGGCGGACAGCCGGCCAAAGTTTCCGGCAAACTTCACATGGACCCTGCCTCGGTTCCGTGGATACCGCCGTTGAATGCCCAGCCTCCCGCAACGCCAATAAGCAGTCCCAATGTTGTTTACATCTATGTCGGGGAAGGCGGATGGGCGCATCAAGGTTTTGCGCCCGGCCCCGCGACATGGAATGGCGGCGGCAGCGGCGGTTTGGGCGGCGCTTTTGGAGCAGGGCAATCCGGCGGCGGCGCTACTTCGGTAAGCCTTACCCGCGGCGTATGGTCGGATTGGCAGGTGCTTCTTGACCGCATCCTTGTTGCCGGCGGCGGCGGCGGCTATGGCCACAATAACGGCAGAGCCGGAGCGGCTGGAGGACTTGTCGCTCAAGGCGGCAGAACGCATGGCAACTGGACGCAAATAATGAATGATATTAACGCGGCAACGGGCTATGGCCCTACAGAACAAAAAAACGGCTACTGGACGGGCGCTTCCCAATTCCCCGGCTCCGGGCGCGGCGGGCAAAATTTCGGCATCGGCGGCACTCCGGCCGATGTCTCTTACGGCGCAGGCTGGGGTTCTAACGGGCGCGGCGGCGGCGGCGGCGGCTATTTTGGCGGCGAATGTAGTTATGGCTGGGTCGGTTCTAACACCAATGCGGGCGGCGGCGGCGGAAGCAGTTATGTTTCCGGCTATTATGTTAATCCGAACAAAAAATGTGTTTCGTATAGCCAAAAATCATCTTCTGGTTTTATGGTAGTAGTTGGCTGTAATCTTCCGCTCGACCCTATCGGAGTTACAGCAGTGCAAAATCACTACAGCGGATGTTCTTTTACCAATGCTTATATGAGCGAACTTGATGATGTTTGGAATGACAATCAAGGGCTTAACGCACAGGATGCCCATCCCATTCCCGACCCCTTCGCCGGCGGGCTAGGGCCATTAGGCGCCAAAAACCGTGACGGCGTTTTGAAAATCAAGTATATTCCGTAAAATCAGTGTTGCGCTAGGGCAGCACGGTTTTTTTATTCCATTCGGGGAGGAGGCTTTGAGGCCCCCTCTCCAGCGCTTGGAGAAATGAGCCGGCGGCGGTATCAAGGACAAGGCTAAAGAGCGATGTTTCTTCATTGGTAAAACGGCCAAGCACCCATGACGTAATGTCCTGGCCTTTTTCTTTTATGCCGCCCGGCCTGCCTATACCTAAACGCAGCCGCCAAAAATCAGGTGTTCCCAGACAGGCTGCCAGCGAACGCAGCCCGTTATGACCGCCAAGTCCGCCGCCAAATTTGAATCCCGCCTGACCTAGTTTTAATTCCAATTCATCGTGAACAACGAGCAAAGACTCCGGCTTTATCTTAAAAAACAAGAGCGCTGCCTGCACAGCCTCTCCTGAATTGTTCATAAAGGTTTCCGGTAACAGAAAATGGCATTTCCGCTGCCCATTGGCGGAATTGACCATGGCCGGTGTATACGAGCCTTTGAATTTTTTCCCCCAGTTTAAGGAAAGCGCCGGAAGCGCGGAAATACGTTCCGCGAGCAGCCAGCCGGCATTATGCCGTGTATTCCGGTATTGTTCACCCGGATTTCCCAAAAAAACGGCTATTTCAGGAAGGTTCATGGAGCGGTAACTCCGGCAGATGGCGGGCTATGGCTATTCCCGCCTGGGCGCGGTGGCTTATGTTGTTTTTTTCATGCGCGTCAAGTTCGGCAACGGTTTTGCCAAAATCAGGCAAAAAAAGAAGCGGGTCATAGCCAAAGCCGCCGGTGCCGCGCCCGTATTCTGTTATCTGTCCTTCCAGCGTCCCTTCTTCCATCCAGCGCCGCTTTTCGTCTCCGATACATACCATTGCGCATACAAAACGGGCGCGGCGATTGGGCTGTCCTTCCATTTCACGGATTAGAATCGCATTTCGTTCACCGTCATTCAGTTTTACCGCCGGCGTTTTACAGTTTGAAGCGTAATCAATATGGTTACCACGGTAACGCGCTGAATAAATGCCCGGAAGGCCATTCAAAGCGTCTACACACAACCCCGAATCATCGGCAATGACCGGTTCATGGACAAGCGCGTACAAAGCCTGTGCTTTCAGAAGGGCGTTTTCCATAAAAGTAAGGCCTGTTTCCGCAGGGTCAAATTGAATTCCAGAAGCCGCCGGCAGGCGAAGAACGTACTTTTTTTGTATATCAGAAATTGGTACGCCAAGCCGGATGAGCGTGTCATTGAAAATACTCTGCAATTCTTCCGCCTTATGCGGATTGTTTGATGCAAACCAAAGCGCCATTCTATTTGTCCCATTTTTTGTTTTGCCCCTGATTTTTTATATACCAGCGGTTGTCATTTTTTTCAAATTGCGTTTTGGGCAGCGACATTCTTTTGCCGTCTTCTGTTTCCATTGTTACCATACCCAAAATAATGTTTATATCAACAACTTTCCATAAATTTCCCTGGTATGTGAGTTTGTGTCCTTTTGGCGGCATAAATTTGAGCTGCTCTCTGTAATATTCACATTCATAGGAAAGGCAGCAGAGAAGTTTTTCGCAGGGGCCTGAAATTTTATTTACGTTAATAGAAAGGTTTTGGTCTTTTGCCATATGAATGGCTATGGGCTGTTTGATACGGTCTAAAATTGTACAGCAGCAGTATTCCTTGCCGCAAATACCAATGCCGCCATATATGCGCGGAGCGCTGCGAAAATGGATTTGCTGCATTTGTATACGCATCTTGAAATACGCGATTAAATCTTTCAATAAAGCGCGGAAATCGACACGTCTTTGGGCAGTATAGAAAAAAACAATTTTGGGTTCTTCTAAAAGATAATGCGCGACAAGAAGATTCATTTCAAGCGGCGCTTTGTCGAGGCCATGATTGTTTATCATTTCGCGGCATGTAATCAGTGCTTTTTCTTCATATTTTATATTATTCCGCGCCCGTTCCAAATCTTCTTCGCAGGCAGGGCGTTCAATCCATGCAATTTTGGGAAATTTACGGCTGTCTTTTTTGATTTGACGCATAACTATAGCAAGGTCGCGGCCATAACGCGTAGGTACCAGCACTTGAGATTTAGGGGCAATTTGCCCGTCTTTGTAAACGGCGTAAAATTTTTCACCGGAACAAGCCAGTCGCAGATGGTAGATGGGCATATCCGGCGCAATAGAAGAACTTTCTACCGCTTCGATTATATCCTCAATACCTTCATCTTTGTCTTCAAGACTTTCAATATCTCCGTCAAATTCAACATCTTGTAATTCGTTGTTTTTCATAGTCTTTAGCATAATGAATAGATGCCTTTTTTACCATAGAGGCTGCGCCAAATCAACGTTACTCTAGTTGGAAAGGCATTTTTAGGCTACAGTAACATTGTGGACGGCTGTTTTGAGACCGGTTGTGTCAAAGACTACGACAATAGTTTGGTGCGCCGCATTCTTGCTTACCTTTGGCCGCAGGCGCATCTTGTCTTTCTTGTTTTTTTTGCGCTCGCCGTTTCTACAGCCGCCGAACTTGCCGTTCCTGTTCTTGAACAGCGCCTTATCGACAAACACATCTTGGCCCGGTTTATAGCGCTTGACAGCGAAATACCGGCGGAACGAGGGCGGTATTTGAGCGCAAAAACACGCGGTGAACTGGACGCGCTCAAAAAAAAAGACGGGCTTTTGATAGACGGCAATTTTTTTTTAAATGAAGATTCCCGGCTGCATTTGAGCGGCGCGGCGGAAAAGGAATTGCGCTCCGAGGGGATACTGCATGATGAAAAATGGTTTGTCTACCGAGGCATTCCGCCCGAAGATGCCGCAAAACATCTTTTTATCAGTGATGGACTTTACACGGGTATTCGTGTGTCTGATTTAGATACACTCAATTCTGCCCAGCGTTTGCATATAAAATCAGGAAGCATCCATTCACTTACTGTTACTGTTTTCGTTTTATTTGCGGCGCTGGCAGCCGCGTTTGTTGCCGCATTTTTGCAGACGTATTTTTCATCCCTTGCAGGTCAGCGTATTATGAAAGACATTCGCCTGCAATTATACAAAAAAACACTGATGCAGTCGCCGGCTTTTTTGGCAAGGCATCCTGTGGGACAGATTGTAAGCCGGCTTACCAGCGATGTGGAAACTATTAACGAATTTTTTACATCAGTACTTACCGCGCTTTTGAAAGATTTTTCTATTATGATAGGCGTACTCATTACGCTTTTTGCGCTTTCACCAAAACTCGCCGCGGTTGCTGTACTCTGCATGCCGCCGGTACTCGTTGTTACCATTATCAGCCGCATAAAGGCGCGCGCGGCGTTCCGCGACCAGCGGGCAGCAACATCGGCGCTCAATTCATATTTATCGGAACATCTTTCTGGAATACGTATCGTTCAACTTTTTCGCGCTGAAGAAAAAAGTGTACATGAATTCAATAAACTTAATTTCAGCCTGCTTTCGGCAAATCTTCGGGAAATATATATACTTGGATTGTTCCGGCCGTCTGTAGAATTTATAGCAATACTTACCACAGCCGTAGTTATTGCCGTCGGCAGCATATTTGTTCTGCATTTATCGCTTTCTATCGGCGTTCTTATTGCCTTTATCAATCTGCTTGCTATGTTTTATTCTCCGGTAATGGATATTGCCGAAAAATATACCATGCTTCAATCGGCGCTTGCCGGCGCGGAACGTGTTTTTATGATGCTCGATATTAGCGAAGAAATTCCAGATACGGGCCGCACTGTACCGGAAACTATAAACGGCGCCATTCAGTTCAAAGATGTACATTTTAGTTACGAAAAAGGCGAGCCTGTATTAAAAGGACTGTCGTTTACTGTGGAAGCCGGTGAAAC
>JAIRPM010000091.1 GCA_031257075.1 Spirochaetaceae bacterium | reverse complement strand
CGTCAGGGTTGTTGAAAAGCCGGGGGTAGGTAGGTGGGGGGGGTGATTGGTTCCTATACCATATAGTGGTTTCATACCCGTTTGACCCTATTGATATTTGGCCTCCGGCTGATATGACGTTGGCGAAAACATTGCCGGGGCCGCTATCGCCTGTTCCTACGGTAGTGTTGTAAGTCGTATAACTGACTTCTAGTGTTGAGCTGCCGCCGGTGTTATTCCCCACCAGGCCGCCAATATACGACGTGCCGCCGGCGGTGACATTGGCAAGTCCGCTGTTTGGGCCATAGCCATCGTTGGCATAGTAGGAATTACTCAGTTTGCTACCCGCTTCAAGTATTCCCGCGATACCGCCGACGGTTGCTGTGTTGGTTGCTGTTATACTAAACGAGCTATGCGAAAAAGAATAGAATATTGTACCGCCATTGTTCTGTCCTACAAGGCCGCCGGCGATTGCATCGCCCGAGCCGCTTACTTCGATGCTAGGAGGTGTAGCAAACGTTCCGCACCGTTCAATCTTGGATTTGGCATCCATAATTCCGACAATACCGCCTATAACAACCTTTTTTCCTTCCACTCTTTGCGCCTTAAGGTCGCCTTTTATTTGTACATTGATAAATTGAGTGTTTTCCGCTTCGGCGGCTACTATTCCTAATATGGCCGTGCCAACCGGAGGATTTAATGTCGCGTTAAACACAATATCTTTAAATAGCGCGTTTTTTGCCTTCTTCGCAAACATACCCGAAACACGGATTTCCCCTTTTCCCTGCCCTTGTATCTTGCCGCCGAATTCATCAATAATAGTATCTATAGTGATATTGTCATTTGAGGTAATCAAAAAACTGCCATTCGGATGGGCCTGTATTTTCGATACATCGGCTTGGCCGGCTATCGTATACATAAAAGGGTCGCCCGCCCCGGCAACTCTGTCATATTCGTCATTGATCCATGTATTGCCGCACGAAACTGCGCCAATCACATAAACAACCGCGCATGATACATATAGTTTATTTCTCATAATACACTCCTGCGAACGATAATATTCACTAAAATTTCTATTCTTTTCCTGTTAATCTAAGGCCTACAAGAAATCCGGCTCCCCACATAAACGGCTCGCCCAGCCTTATATACGGTTCAAAATAAGCATTTGCAATCATAATGCGTACTCCGGCGGTAATTCCGAGCATAAAGGGTATGCCGCTCCAGTTTGAAGTCATAGAAACACCGCCGGCGCTAAGCACGGCAAATCCCAGGTCGCCCTGGACAAACCAGTGCAAAAAATTCTGCCACATAAAATAATAATCGACAAGGCCTTTGAAACGTAAAAAGTACCAGCGTACATTCACTGAAAGTTCCGTTACCGACAGAGCCGGAAGCGGCAGGTCCGGCGGTTTAATGGACGGCCCTAAATCAGCGGCGTACAAAAAAGTTGTTCCGACAGATAGTAATTCATTAAAACGAAAATCCGCATGAGCCCCGCCGCCTATTCCTACAAAATCATTGGAATAGTTATTCACTTGAACGCCAATACCCGCTGAAAAAGCTTCCTGCGCTTGTACCAGACTTGTACACGCAAGAACACTAAAGAAAAATAATAATTTTTTCATCGGCTCCATTCCCATTATTCTCAAAATATATAATTTCAGTCTTTTTAGACAAAACTGTATTCTATGACAGCACTTATTAAATCCAATCGAGGATTTAATAATGTTACTTTCCCTGTAGTTTCGCACTAAAATGAGAAACTACAGGGAAAAACGCTGATTAGAATCACTTTAATTAGCGTTTTCCCAGGGCAATGCTGATTTAAGTGACTCTAAACCAAAGTTTTTATCGTTATTGCAAAATCAGACTGCCAAAACGGTATTATCTATACTTCAATATCGGAAATTCAAAAATTATCTTTAGTCAATTTAACTGAATTTTCAACAAAATGCGGCTGGCCGCCGGCATTTTGCCGAGGGCGCTTTATGCGCGGCGGATTTACGCCGATACTACAGATGTGGAAGCACGCGAAAAAATAGAGTTGCTCAATGTGCCGCTCGATATTGCCGCGCCGGAAAAACTGGAAGAATTGGTCTATGCGCTCCTTGCCGAGGGCACGGGAAAAGATATCGTTCTCCTTTCAGTATGGGATTTGCTGCGCGCGCGCCGTTCCGGGGAATACCGTTCTTTTGTGCAGAATGCCGCGCTTGTTATTCCCATATCCAAAAGCATGGTCAAGTCGGCAAAATTCTTAAAACTCGCGCAGCCTGTGCGTTATATGCCGTTTGATTTTATAATTACCCTTTTGACCATATTAGAAAAACGCGAACAGCCGGTTTACCTTTTGGGCGGAAAACCGCCGGTGCTCTCAAAAACGGAAAAAAACATACGGCAAACTTTTCCGCGCCTGCGTATTATCGGGCGCTATCCCGGTTACTTCAAAAAACAAAACGAACCGACAATCATAACAATGATACGCAAATCAACGCCGGCGCTCCTGCTGATAGGGCAGGGTGTTCCCGGCCGTGAGCGCTGGCTGGCGCACAACAGCGCCCATTTAAATCCGGGACTGCGGCTGTGGTGCAGCGATATGTTTGACGTGTTTTCGGAACACCGCAAACGCCCTTCACGCTGGGTTTTTAACGCCGGCCTTGAATGGATAGGATACTGCTTCCAAAAGCCCGCGCGGTTTTTTCGCGTATTTCTCTATATATATTACAAAATTTTAGTACTTGCCTCCCGCCTTTCCAGAAAAGAATACCCTGTAGTTGTATGAAAATGTTAAATCTTAACAATTCAATCCGCAATATATTTGGTTCGCCTGTATATTATTTTGAGAAATGCGGCAGCACAATGGATGAAGGGCGGCTTTTTGCCCATGCAGGCGCCGCGCATGGCACTGTGGTTACAGCCGATTTTCAGCAGGCGGGGCGCGGCAGAATACAGGGGCGCAAATGGGAATCGGAGCCAAAATCAAATCTGCTCTGTACTATTATTTTGCACTATGATTCGTTTGCGGATATACCCCAAGGCCTTACATTGAGGGCCGGGCTTGCCGTATCAGAAGCGCTGGAAACGCTATGGCCGGAATTGGCCGAAAATGTAAAAATTAAATGGCCGAACGATATTATGCTTGATAATAAAAAACTGTGCGGCATCCTTACCGAAAGTGATGGAAATTATGTGTTTATCGGGATAGGCGTGAATGTGTTTCAGCGCGGTTTCACTTCCGCGCCGGATGCCGTAAGCATTGAGGGCGCTCTTCAAAAAAAGGCGGCCTCCATGCGCATATCTGCGGCGGCTGATCCGCGTTTTTTGCTTTTGGAAACGATACTCCGGTTTTTATGCGCCGGCCTCGAAACCAATGCGGCATGGAATGAGGCTGTATCAGAGCGTTTGTATATGAAAGGCAGGCGCGTTTCTTTTGCCGAAGGAGCGGCGGAAAGCGGCGCGGTACTTACCGGTGAACTACTTGGCATTGACACAGACGGCGCGCTGCTCCTTGCATGCGGCGGCGGGGCGGAACCGCGCCGCTGCGTTGCCGGCGAACTGCATTTCGGGAGCGCGGATGCGTGATTTGGATTTAGGCGTTCTTGAAATCCTCATAATCTTTTTTCTTTTTTTGCCTATCATACGCCCCTATGTAAAATCGCTTTGGTACGTTGACGGGATAGTCCTGCTGCCGCTTGTTGCGTTTTTTTGCACGGCAGGAGTGTTTGCGGCTTACGGGTTCCGGCCTGAATGTATACCGCTTCTTATATATATCATAATTATAAATATAACCAATACCAATGCGCTGTTTTCATATCTTATGCATTTACGCGGCGTGGGTTTTATCGACAAAAAAGTTATTGTATTTTTTATCAGTATTTTTTGTTTAGGCGCTGCCGCCGCATGCGCCGTGTTTTTCCTGCCGATGCGCCCCTCCACGCTCATAACAGAAAATACGCAAAATATCAATTTGGCGGACAACGAAACAGGGTATGAGTACACCGCGCGTATATACGGCTCAGGACAAGATACAAGCGAGCATGTGCTTCTGGTAGTCCCGCCTGTTACCGGCGGGATGGGCGTTGTTGACGCGCTTTGCGCCGCGCTCGCGCAGGAAAAAATCGTTGTCCTCTCTTTTTCACGCGGCGATATTGATATGCCGGCATACACGGAAAATGGCAAACTGCGTTTTTCTAGTTTTGCCCGCATACCTTATAACTGGAAGGTGCTTACGCGCGGCGTTTCGTATAAAAAAGAAAACGAACTGGGACGCAAACTTGAAGCGGAACGCCGCTATGACATCCAATTTCTGATGCGTTATGCTGATTCGCGCTGGCCCAATGCAAAAAAAATTATCGCGGGGTATGGAGCGGGCGGCAGCGCGGCGGCGTATCTTGCGGCAGACAGCGGTTTTTGCGCCGGGCATCCGTCGTTGCGCGGCGTTATCGCGCTGGAAAGTTATTTCTACACGGTTTTTACGGCGGAAGCGGAACCGGTCTTGGAAACTCCCGCGCAGACATTCGCCTTTATTACCCAAGCGCGAAATTACCTTTTACTCCGCAAACCGCTCAAAATCAAAGGCCTTGCCGATGTATGCAAGCCGGCGCTGCCGGTTTTGTTTATTGCTTCTCATTATAATACCCAAAACGAAAGCGCCCTATGGCGTTATGCGGCATTGGAAAAAACAGTACGGGAAAATTCCGGCAGCGCTACGCTCGAAAAACTTGAAGGCATCCATGCTTTTGATTGGACAGATGTTCCAGAAAAATATCCGATTCTGCGTTTTGCCGCCGCCCCTTTTGAAAAAAACACATGGTTAGATGACGAATGTATGAAAAACGTTGTTTCGCGCTATTTGTCGTTTATCCGCAGTACGAGCCAAAATCTTGCTGAACCGGTGCTGTCGGAGGACAACGCTGATGCGGCAAGCCTCAAAAATCAAGGACTTGCCGAAGAGTCAATTTAATTGGCGCTGCCCTGAAATTTATCTATATCTGGAAATTACAATCGCGTTTTAGAATGTTTTGCGCCGCATTTAACGCATGTTTAAGTATTTGTATATATATGCCGAAAATATACCCAGAGAAGTAAGCAGACCAATGAAAGGCGTTCAAATCTGTTTTTGTGTACGTTTCGCTTTATTGTGCGCGGTTATGGCTGTCATTACCGGATGCGCTACACGCACGGCTGTTCCAGAACGTGTCTTTAACATTGGCGATATGGTCATTGTTATTTCCGGCGAATTGAGCGGCATTCCCGGCAAAATCACCGAAGCGGATAGATCACACACTACGTACACGGTTGATTTTGGCGACCGTACAAATGCGCGGCGCATGTATTGGAACCAACTGCAGCTTGTGAGCCGGCGGCCTTCTACCTTTTCCGAAGGAGACACGCTTGTTGTAACTGACGGCGCGCTTCATGGAAAAGTTGGCCGTGTTGTAACAGTATATAGCCATCTTGATGAGTATGTTCTCCAATTTTCTGATGGGGTGCAGGCCGGAAGATTTTATGCGGAACAGTTAAAGGCTTGGACGCCGGCAGCGGCAGCCACAGCAGTCGCCGCGCCGCTCAAAGCCGCTTTTGTTCCTTTTACCGGCATGGGAATTGACAATGACCATGGCGAAACATTCGCATGGCATCTTGCCAATATTCCTGATATAGCAAAAAAATATACAATCGTACCGCTCACACCAAATATCCGCCGCAAAACCAACGAAGAATTGTACATGGATTATAACCATGTAAATTATTCGCCGGCGCTTGATATCAGCGAAAAACTGGAAACCGATTATGTATTTGCCGGTTATTCATGCAAGGTAGGAGACCGCTCTGTTATTCTCATTGTTATGCTGGAAGGGAAAACAGGCCGTCTTATTGCCGGCGATTATCAGCCGTATTTGAATACACAGCAAATTCCCGCGTTCTTTCCCGCAATGGTAAAGAAAATTCTTTCTTCAGCGGAAAAAAACGCCGGCGGTGAAAAACCGCGCCTTGCGGTGCGCACGATAGCCTACCCGGCAGAGGGCATTGAACCGGCCGATGCCGAAGTGCTTTCCAACTTGCTTGCCGCCGACATTGCCAATTTAGGTTCCTTTGCGGTTTTTCCGCGTGATGCGGTAAGCGACTCAATTTTGGTAACACTGGAAAATGAGCATAAAAGCGATACTGAAATAACCCCTGATAAAACAACGAAGACAAAAGCCGATTATGTATTAAGCGGTAAAATCAGTTTTTTTAATACCAAAAATCAGTTTGTCGCGGAAGTCGTAGGCGTAGCAAATAATGTACGCAAAACAGGCGCGTCCATTGACTTTGGAACCATTGAAGATGCATTAGAAAAAATACGCCGGCTTGCGGAAGCGCTTAATTCGAGCGCGGCAATTTCTGCCGGCAAATAAAAATTATTTGTAAGGAGATACTTATGACAGTAGGAGAAAGAATTGGAAAAACCTACCTTGTTCCGGTAGTTGTTTTGGATGATGCGGCGCAGGCTGTGGATACGGCACGGGCGCTGTGCGCCGGCGGCGTTGATATAGTTGAAATAACCCTGCGCACAGCGGCGGGGCTTCCTTCGATAGCGGCGGTTGCAAAAAACTGCCCTGATGTCCTTGCCGGCGCGGGAACAGTACTCAGCCTTGACGCTTGTAAAAAAGCAATAGACAACGGCGCAAAATTTATTGTTTCCCCCGGTTTTGATGACGCGATTGTTGAGTATTGCCAAAAGCAGAAAATCGATGTGTTTCCCGGCTGCGTAACCCCCACGGAAATTACCCGCGCCCTCAATGCGGGGCTTTCTGTAGTAAAATTCTTCCCGGCCAATGTGTACGGCGGTATCAAGGCTATCAAGGCGCTGTCAGGTCCTTTTCCCCACCTAAAGTTTGTACCTACAGGCGGGGTCGATTTAGGCAATCTGGCCGATTACATTGCTCCGCAAATCCATGCGGTAGGCGGCGGGTGGCTCTGTGACAAAAAACTTGTAAATGCCAGAGACTGGCCTGCTCTTACCAAAATAGCCGCCGATTCCCGCGCCGTTGTTGAACAGCACCGGCAAGGATAAATGCCCAGGGGGAAGCACTGATTTATTCAACCGAGAATAAATCAGTGCTTCCCTTAGGTTTTGGCTGAATTTACAATTACCGGCAAGGCCGCCAAAACACGGCACAGCCGGAAGAAATGCTATTCCGCCGTGTTGTAAAAACCATTTTTCCAGTTAAAATGGCGTTCCCCGCCCAGCGGCGCGGCTTTTTGGGCATGTTCCCAGACTTTTTTGTAGATGTTTTTCTTCAGGGGTTTGCCGGTAAAATCAAGGATGAAACGCCGAAACCCCGCTTCCCGCATAAACGGAATTTTGCCGGTCAGAGCAAAAGGCGCGTTCGGCACCGCCACTGCGCCTGTGCCGCAGGCATCGCCGGAAACCGCATGCGCGTAAAACGCTTCATCCGTACTGTCATAAAACTGCCTGAATGAATAGAATGCGGGTATATTGTACCGGAAACGGAACAGCGGCGGGTGGCAAAAGACCGTAATAAATATATGCTGCCGTTCTTTTCCCATTGTTGTTTTTTCCAGATTTTGACGGGAGTTTTCCAGCGGGCTTACAATATACGAAGCGCCGCATTCTGTAATAAATGAGCATGCATAACGGTTAAAGGCATATAAATACGGCCCCGCAATAATAAGCGGATTTTTGCCGCTGCGCCGCATGCTGGCAAGCAGAGCCATCTGTGAAAGATTATTTGCCATAAAAACATGATAACCTTTTTCGTACAGCATATTTAATGATGCGGCAAGAAATTCATCCTGTTCAACGGTAACAACAGGGTCAAGCCAAAGAATAAATTGAGCGCTTTTGAACGGCAGAGGTTTTGGCTGAGAAGCAAGCAAATGCGCCGCGCTTTTTTTGTTGAACGGCATGATAATATACGCTGGTTTTTCTGACTGCGCTATGTATAAATCTTCGATACATGAAACGGCGGCATATATGCCTTCCGGCAGTACATTATGCGGTTTGTTACGCGCCGTGTTTTTGGGAAACATGGCAGGCACGGCGGGCGCTTTGTCAAAACCGGGGCGCTGTTTATAGCGCGACAAATCATGCGGCAGAACATCCTTGTAATAAGCGTGGACAGCGCGTTTTTGTATAAGATATACACTGTCGCCCGGAATAAAACTTTCCGGCGCGGAAAGCCAGTATCCTTTTTCATCGCGCCGCACATAGTTTAATTTATGAGATACGCGATTGTTATCATGCGCGCTGTGTATTCGTATAGAATCGCCTATATCGAGCGTAATGCCGGTTGATTCAATTTCGATATAGATATGTTTTTCTTCACCCGCGCCATGTATGCGTTTTATTGTTCCCAACGGTATGCCCGTTCCGCCGGGCTGAGACGGTTCCAGCCACTGTTCAGCCGCGTTTGCGCGGAACAAATACATTGTTTTGGCGCGGGCAAAATCGCCCCGCAGCCGGCTCAAACCCTCTTTTAACGCCTCCTGATACACTGTTTCCGGCGCGTTCAAACTGTCTAACACGCGGCGGTAGGCGGCTGTTACCGTGCCGGTGTATTCGGCACTTTTCATACGGCCTTCTATTTTGAGGGCGTTAATGCCAAGCGCGGCTATGGTTTTTACTTCTTCAAGCAACTGTAAATCGCGGGGGCTAAAGTAATAACCGGATGTATCATTATCTACTGTATAGAGCCGCCGGCATGCCTGCGTACACATACCGCGGTTTGCCGATTTTCCGCCAAGAAAACTAGAAAACAAGCAGAGGCCGGAAACGCTTACACAAAGCGCGCCATGAACAAAAAATTCAAGTTCAAGGGATGTGTTTTTGCGTACATCTTGAATTTCAGAAACAG
>JAIRPM010000052.1 GCA_031257075.1 Spirochaetaceae bacterium | reverse complement strand
TTCTGCTTCTTCATCTTCTTTTCTCCTCTCTACTAAATATTCTAAGGCTGCCCCCCAAACTGGGAAGTATTGCCAGCCTTTCCCTCTACTATACCGCACTTTGAAAAAAATGTCAAGCGGTTCGTGTGGGTGGTGGGTAGTGGGTGGTGGGTAGTGGGTGGTGGGTAGTGGGTGGTGGGTAGTGGGTGGTGAGTAGGCGGTGGTGAGTAGGCGGTGGCGGTAGGATTTTTTGCGGCTACAACCGCTAAAAAACGCATTTTATTCAGTGTTTTCTCAGAAAACGCCGAAATTTATAGAGAATGAATGTACAAACAGCCCTGCGGATAAAAAAAAGCAGGCGGACACCTTGTCAAAAAAAATTCCCTCTCGCTCTCAAATTCTGCCTCATTGTTTTAGGTTTAGCGGTTTTTCAGACCGGCCTTCTGATAGGGGCGATGCTCGTTTTTAGCGCGCATGAAGCAGCGGCAAAGGCTGAAAAAACCGCCGCTCTATTCAACAAACAAAAAACGGACTTTACCAATGAAAATCTTGACGCGCTCCGGCGGGCATCCTTGCTTTTCATTTCTCAAATGGAAAGCCTCCGTGAAAATGGCAATGCCCGCAGCCGGCACGCCGCGGAATCGCTTTTTTTCAACCTTCATCCCAGCATTGCGGCATTAATAGTTACCGGCACAGACGAAACCGGCATTTTTGTCCATCCCGGATTCGCGGCGGAAACAGGGCATGGCGGCATTACGGCGCAACTTCTTGCGGAATTTTTGCGTGAAAAGAAAGAATCTTTCCGGCAGGCTTCCACAGGAATGATGTTTACCGGAGAAGCGGGTTTTTGCGCGCTTACAGCCTTTTTTATACCGTTGAAAAACACGCCTCTGGACAATGGCTCGCCAGGCCAGGCGGCGGCTATCCTGTTTCCTGACCAAACATTTAGTATGCCGGATGGCGCGGCGGCGGCGCGGACGGCTATCGCCAGCGCCGCGTTTCAGAACGGCATTGCCGCGCTTGCGCTGCTTATGCTGATGCTGCCTTTGACAGCCCTCTGCGCCGGTACGCTTACCCGCCCGCTTACGGCGCTTATTCACGCGGCCCGCGCTGTCGGAGAAGGCTGCTATAGCACGCCGCTCAAGAATTGCGGCGGAGAAGCCGGCGTTTTAACAGCGCGTTTTATGACAATGCGCGGCGCAATAGAAAATTTTGAGAAATGGACCGACAGCATAATTGTTCAGTGCGCCCGCAATGGAGAATTGCCAAAAGCGGCGGAACCGCATCTGGCGCGAAAAACAGTCCTGCTTTTCGTGAGCATACGCAATTTTGAACTATTTACAGCCGCAATGAATGACAGGGAAATCGTATCGTGCATTAACAGTTTTTTGTCATACATAGCGCCATGCATTACGCGCACAGGCGGCAGGATACAAAAATACCTCGGCAGCAGCGGCTTTTCCCTATTCGCTCATTGGGGCGCGCAGGAAAGCGCGGGAAGTATTGAACGCGATACGCTTTGCGCCATTCGTTCTGTTTTGATGATACGTTCAGAAGTGCGCCGGTGGAATTCGCGCCGTTTCGCGCTAAAGAACAAACCGGCGCGGAATGCTGTTCCATTTCATGAATTTGTAAAAATAGCCTGTGCTTTGCATACCGGCGAAGTTATCACAGGAAATCTGGGAAGCGCTGAAAAAATGGAATGGGCCGTACTCGGCGGGGCGGTAAAAACCGCTGCCGGTTTCGTTGAAGCGAATGTACGTTTTGATACGGATATACTGCTCAGCGAACCGGTTTTGAAAAACACGGGCGGTTTGCTTATTGCCGAAGAAATGCAGCCTGTGCCCGCACGGGTAAAAGGCGGAAGTCTGCGCGTCTTTGCGCTTGTTAATTTTCGCGGCAATACCGGCGCGGAAACTATGAACGAAGTGAGGGCATTGTGGAATCTGTAAACGCGCCGGCTTGTGCATTGCAGGAAAGAATGTTTTTCTTTCCCTTTGCGCTGAAATGCGCTCTGGTTGTTTCGTTTCTTGCCGCAGCAGCGCTGTCCGCAATTACAATTATCTCGTACCTTACAATGAGCCGGCAGGCACGGGCGCAGGCTGCCCGTGATGTGAAAAGCATAAATCGTACAACTGCTGCTGTCTGTGAAACATTCTTTGATTCAGTCCGTGCCGAAAGCGCCGCCGCCATGTTTGTCCGCAACAAAGAATTCTTTTGGCAGTTGAATCCCCACATTGCGGCATTGGCTGTACTAAATGCTTCCAACGAAGAATATATTTACGAAAATGATACATTTATGCGGACAAATCAATTTAATGCCGGCACTGTCGAACAGTTTATACAAACGCAAAGGCCGGTTTTGTACCGGATAAGCGGCGAAGAAACAGTCCTTTTCAGCACAATGAAAGATGCCGGCGATTTTCCTCTTCTTGTTATGCGAAGCCGGAGTCAGGCGCAAAACGGCGCGGTATATATATTTACTTTTTTTTCTGCTGAATCCCTGCGTGATATGTTTACCTCAAGCGATTATGTATCATACGTTACTAATGATATAGATGAAGATATACTATGCACCGGCAGAAAAAATCAACAAGAAATAATAAGCGGAAAACAATATCTTTCCCGATACGGATGTTCAGCGGTAACCTATATTGAAACCGGCATTGTATTAGAAAACGCGGTTCAAACCGCTTTGCGGAATATATATATCATACTCATATCATGGGCATCCGCCGCGCTTACCATGTTATTGTTTTCATTTTCAATTACACGCAGATTGAACAGCATAAACGAAATGTTCCAGAAAATTGAAGAAGGCGTTTGTGATATATCTATTCCTGTTACAACACATGACGAAACCGGTATATTGATTAAAAACATAAATGATATGGCCGAATCTGCCGGTTTATTTGAACGTTATTCAAACCGGCAAGAAGCTGTTTTTGCCCGTCAAGGAATTATATCTATGGAAGGCATGCGCAAAACGGCAACTGTACTTTTTTCTGATATATATTCATTCACAGAATGTTCAAGCAAATTGAAAGCGGAACAAATTATGACATTACTTAATGATTATATGAAATACATGACTGCCTGCATCACCGCTACAGGCGGCATCGTGGATAAATTTATAGGCGATTCCATTATGGCACACTGGGGGGCGGCGGAGACAGCCAAGGCGGCAGCAGCCGCTGAAACACGCGGCGCGCTCGCAGCCGTGCGCTCGGCTCTGTTAATGCGGGCAGCCGGACGGTGTTTTAATGAAGGGCGCGGCACCGCGTTTACCAATCCGGCGCTCGCTACAGGTTTCGGCATTACTACCGGGCAATTTAGCGCCGGCCTCTTTAACGCAGGCGGCCATGCGGAATGGACGCTGACAGGCAGCGGCTTGCGTTTGGCAGACCGGCTTACGGCGTGCGCAGCGAAAAGCGGCGCGGATATTATCATATCCGCCGAAACGCGGCGGCTGACCGGAAACTGCCTTATCACCGAAGAATTGGAAAGCATTACATTTAACGGGCATCGGGAGCAGGTCTTTGCCGTAATAAACATAAAAGATGCCAATGAAATGAAAAAATTTTCAGAAGAACTAGAATGTATCCCCTCCGGCAGCAAAGAACTATACCGGCGTGCTGCCGGCCCGGATGGACCAAAAAGCCTTGCCGCGCTCCGCTCACTCCGTTAATTGCCATTCTGGACTAATCTCCTTGCTTTCACTCTGCTTAAACTTCCCGCAAAATTCTCCCCTTGCTTTTTAACACGAAAATCATTATTTTGAAAAAAAGCGCCTGTTACAAAAGTGAATATCTGTAACAGTCTCAAAGGGTTTTGTGGACAAATACGAAGCGCTTTCGCGCTATTTTGGTTATAGCGCGTTCAGGCCCGGTCAAGAAGCGGTAATTGACGCTATCCTCGCGGGACAGGATGTGCTTGCCATTATGCCCACCGGTGCCGGCAAATCTATCTGTTATCAAGTGCCGGCGCTTATCCTGCCCGGACAAACGGTCGTAATATCGCCGCTTATTTCACTTATGCATGACCAGGTAAAAGCGCTGCGAGATGCGGGTATAACCGCCTGCTGCCTTCATTCCGGTATCGGGCCGGATGAGTACAATGAAGCCGTCTATCAGGCACAAATAGGCGGAATCAAACTGCTCTACATCGCGCCGGAACGTTTGCAGCAAGCCGGTATACGCCGGCTCGCATGCACCCTCGACATCCGCCTTCTCGTTATTGACGAAGCGCATTGCGTTTCCCAATGGGGGCACGATTTCCGTCCCAGTTACCTCCAAATCCCCGAATTCGCAAGCCTGCTGCCCAACCGGCCTGTCTGCGCCGCTTTTACCGCCACAGCAACCCGCCAAGTTCGCGCCGGTATCGCCAGCCTCTTGAAACTGGACACGCCTTTCAGCCTTGTTACCGGTTTTGACCGCAAAAATCTTTATTTTGAAGTACAACGCCCCCTAAATAAAATGAAAGCGCTCCTTGAAATTCTCCAAGCACGGCAAGGAAAAAGCGGCATCATCTATTGCGCAACGCGTAAAACAGTAGAAGAAGTGTGCGCCGAACTTGCCGGACGCGGCCTGCCGGTAACGCGCTACCATGCCGGCCTCGGCGACACTGAGCGTACGAAAAACCAAAATGATTTTATTTACGACCGCAAGCCTCTTATTGTGGCAACTAATGCCTTTGGAATGGGCATTGATAAATCGACCGTCTCTTTTGTTGTTCACTACAATATGCCGCGTAACATTGAAAGTTATTATCAGGAAGCGGGACGCGCCGGCCGTGACGGCGAAAAGGCCGATTGTATTCTGCTCTACAGCGCCCGCGATGTGCGGACACAGGAATTTTTGATACGCAAGAGCGAAGAAGAGAACAGCAATGGCCAGACAGTACGTTACCTTGAACTGCTTAAGCAGATGACGTTTTACGCAACAGGTGATGAATGTCTGCGCGCCCGTTTGCTTTCGTACTTTGGCGAGACTGCGCCGCCCCATTGCGGCAATTGTTCAAACTGCAGCGGTTCGTTTGAAATTACCGACATTACAATAGATGCCCAAAAAATCATTTCGTGCGTGTACCGTATGGAACAGCGGGGGCGTTCTTTTGGCAAAACAATGCTGGTAAATGTTCTCCGCGGCAGTAAAACTGAGAAAATCAAACAATTTCATCTTGACTCACTGAGCACTTACGGAATTATGGCGGATAGTCCGGCGAAAAACGTCTATATGATGGTCGATTTTTTAATAGCGCGAGGGTACCTTGTCCTTGAAGGCGATGATTTTCCTTTGGTTAAACGGACGGCGCAATCGCGGGATATCATCGTAGACAAAAAGCCTCTTTCGATGAAGATGCCTAAAGCGGAAACAAAAAAAGAACGGCTTGCGCACGTTGCCCAGCGTTCCGGCATTGAAGACATTGACGAGACCCTTCTTGCCAAACTAAAAGACTTGCGCCGCGCTTTGGCATCCGCCGCCGCTGTTCCTGCCTATGTTGTCTTTACCGATGCGGCGCTTCATGACATGTGCCGCAAACGCCCTGTTACAAAAGCGGAATTCCTAACTGTTTCCGGTGTCGGCGCTGTCAAAGCCGAAAAATACGCGGCGGTTTTTACGGCGCTTATAGCAAAAGAAACCGCTGTATAGCAAAAATATTGCAAAAAAGGTCATAATGCAACATTATGGCAAACGGTTTTTTTCATCTTGGTATTGACGTAGGCTCAACAACGGTAAAAGCGGTACTCATCGAAGGGGAAGGGAAACAAATTGTATATTCCCGCTATGAACGGCACAACGCTCATCAGAGCGATATGGTACGCGCTTTCCTTGCGGAGATAAACGCCCGCTTTCCCGGCCGTAAATTCAAACTGGCAATTTGCGGTTCCGGCGGCAAAACAATAGCCGAACTATTACATGTTCCGTACATTCAGGAGGTCGTTGCCAATTCATTAGCGGTACGGCGCTTTTATCCCCAAGCGCAGGTCGCGATAGAATTGGGCGGGCAGGATGCCAAAATCATTTTTTTCCACCGCGACCCTCTTTCCGGGAAACTTGCCGCCAGCGATATGCGCATGAA
>JAIRPM010000002.1 GCA_031257075.1 Spirochaetaceae bacterium | reverse complement strand
GTAACGAAATTGGCGTGAAGACAGAGTACAGTTCAGCGTTTGAGTTGACAGAGGACAGCATAAGCAGATACGGCGGCAGCCAGCAGACCTCGCTGTCCGCCGTCCTGTATCCGTTAGCCCGCGCCGCGTATGCTATAACAGCGCCGCAAAGGCTATCCTCTGCCCCTCAACACACTAAAAACCGGAAACTATCATTGACAACTCCCGCGGCTCTTACCTCGAAGCCCCGAAAAATAAGATTCCTTTCACATACGCAAAAGGTTGTTCGCCAAAGTCTCCTGGCTTGCAACTGGATAAAAACGCTTCGTGTTTTTATCTTCGCAGGTTGGCTGTATCCAAACCGCAAAAACAAATTCACTATGCATTTTCATCTTTTATCCGGCAGCCTTCCCAATAGACTTTTATCCATTAGTGGCTGTTTTGCCGGTATTTATCAGTGTTTTAGGAAAACGCTGCCTTCCCTAAACACCCAGTCGCTCACAGTTACGGGATAGCGCGGGATTTTCACCCGCTTCCTCTGAAGTGAACAATAGCAGTATAGCACAGGGCGCAAAAAGTTGTCAACCCCGAGGCCTTACCTGTTCTGCGTTTTTTTTTCTTCCTGATATTCACGGGCTAAGCGAATTTGTTTTAGCACATAATCTTGCAAGAGGTCGTCCAATTTTTTGAAGTTTTCGACAATTTCATCTAGTTTGTGGTCTTTGGGGATGTCGAACATCTTGCCCGCGCCTGTTTCCAGCCAGCGGGAGTTTACGCCAAAGGTAAGCGCTACCAGATGAAGAATGCGCTCATTTGCGGGGCGCATTTGCTGTTCAATTTTGCATAGATAAACTCTACTGATTTTGAGCCGCCGCGCAAATTCTTCCTGCGTAAGCCCCAGCGCCTTTCGCGCTTCCTGTATACGAAATCCAATCCCATCTATCATTTGCATACATTGTATCATATTTTCCATAGAAAGTCGTCCCCCCTCACTTGGCTCTTTACAAATACAAGGTATTATCGTATCATTGATACATAGACCTATAAAGGAGGCTTGTATGACCCCTCAACAAAAAACCGCTCTCTTTACTGCCGAATATGCGCGTTTGGACACTTCGCTTCGGGCGCATTTTTGCCGGTTGATAGCAAAGTTGACGGCGTTGGACAGCACGGCACAGCCGTCAAAGGCGCAAAAGAAAAAAGAAAAGCCTGTTTCGCCTTCAACAAAGGGTTGACCCCTGTCGTAGAGGCAAAAAATAGGAGCAGATGATGTATTGTGAAAATTGTGGTGTCTCATTAAAGGAGAGCGATACATTTTGCGCCAAATGCGGTGCGAAAGTTACGCCGGAAACTGAAAATGAAGACCCTGAAAACAGTTCTTGTGAAAATTGCGGTGCCGATTTAAAAGGGACGGCCAATTTTTGCACTAAATGCGGTGAAAAAATTCCGGGCGGTTATTGGGAACATTTAACCGGTTCGGCCGGTTAAAGCGGTTTAGCATCTGCCGCCGGAGGCCGATAACGGCGCATTCCCGTTTCGGCACACAAGAAGTTGCCGCTACCAATCGACCGTTAAATTACCGTTTGAAAATGAACCGGATGTAACTGTTTTTGCATCTCCGGCAGCCGCTGTCATTGCCGGCGTTATTTCACCCGGTGTTAAAAACCCGTCATTGTCGCTGACAGGATAAATCATCAATCCGCTGATGGTGTCATTCCCCTTGTAGGCGGTGAACGAATTTGGCAGGGAGGCCGCGCCGCTTTTTGCGTTATACAACGGTACCACTGCTTTGCCATTTTTGATTTTGACTAACTTGTAGGCAATATCCGTACCGGCATAACCGGTTATGCCAAACAGCGGGGTTTCTCCGGTCATGCCGGTTACATAGATATACTTGCCGTTGTGTTCGGCGGGTATGCCGTTAATGGTTAATTTGCCTTTTGCAAAAGGCATCGTTTTTCTCTTGTTGCCGCTGTCTTTGTCCTCTCCTTTGAACCTTACGCTTATCCTGACCTCATTTGTACCATAGGTATTTTTATTTAACCGCGCTTGTATCATCCAGTCAATTCCTATACCAACTTTTTTATAATTTCCCCATACTCCTATTTTTCCCTTTATGCCATTCCAGCCGTATCCTTCTAGCGAATATTCCGGCTGAAACATTAAATCTATAGTTAAGTATTCATATATAACTGCGGAACATGCTATTCCGGCATATAGTGTATTATTATAATATCCTTGCTTTAAATTTTCAGAGCCAAAATAATCATTTACATTTTCGTTTGCTGGTTTCTTAAATAAAACATCGCTGGGGCGGTACCCTATATGCAGGCGTGGTTTTAACAAAATAGGATTTTTTATGTTATATTCATTAGACCAGCCAAAATAGATATCGTTTTTTCCCACATCCCATCCATTATATTCATGAAAATCCCAACCTGTTATAATATCATGATTACATTCGTGCAATGCGCCTAATTCAAAATTGTTATATCGCAGTTCTAAACCGATAACAAAATTTGCCCTGTATGGGTCAAAGTAAATATCGTAGGTCTTTGTCTCAAAAATATCGATAGTTGTAAAAATATTTACATAGTTGGCAATAGTAAATTCTACTTCTACCCTTTGAAAAAAGGAATTGTTTTGGTAAAAAGTAGAATTCTCACCTATGTCCATAGACGAAAAAGGCATAAAGCCGACTGACAAAAGCCAATTTATAAAAATAAAATTTTCGAGAATGCTGCCAATCATAGATACACTCCTAACGAGGATTTCCTCAATTTCCCTAACACAAATATAACCGTGCTGCGGCCAAGCCTTTCAGCCCTCTGCATAGTTTGCCCTAAGATAGCGCAAAACAACCACTTCCTTAGAAAATATTATAAACTATATTTAACAAAACGTTTAATATTCAATTAGAAGATAATTTATATCTACTTTTAGAAAATTGGTCAATCCCCCACGCCGTTACTATAGTAACTTTGGGTTTAGGCTCTTAGATGACAAACATTAGGCAGGTATTAGCCGACAACTTGAAATCGTACCGTTATACATTAGGCTGGTCACAAGCTGCCCTGGCCGAAAAAGTGAACACCAGCACCAACTACATAGGGATGATAGAGATAGGCAAAAAGTTTCCTTCCCCGGAAATGATAGAAAAACTAGCCGCCGCCATAGGAATTGATTCTACGCTGCTTTTTTCCAAGGAAATCAATCCGCAGGACGCTTTCAACAATCTAAAAATTACCGCTCTAACCGAACTCGGCGGCTTGGTCGGGCGTTTCATTGAAGGGAAACTGAAAGATTTACGGGAAAATAAAGAGGCCTTAGGGTAACGCTGATAAAATTGACTTATAGACAAAGTCTCATTATGCGGTATAATGAAGTACACATACGGCAGCCAATGCGCCGTAGTCGAAAATTCAGAGGATATTTCAAATGAAAAAAATAATCAACGACCCCAAAAGTATTGTTAATGAGATGGCGCAAGGTATCTGCCTTGCCTATCCGCAGTACGTAACGCAAGTGGCTTTGCCGGAAAAAGGGCAGGCCATTATTGCGCGAAGCAAGAAAAAGACCGGCAAGGTTGCCCTTGTATCTGGCGGCGGTTCCGGTCATGAGCCTTCCCATGCCGGATATGTCGGCGAGGGTATGCTGGATGCGGCTGTCTGCGGCGCAGTGTTTACTTCGCCCACGCCGGATGCGGTGTTCGAAGCGATAAAAGCAGTCAAAACCGATAAAGGCGTGCTGCTCGTCATAAAGAACTACACCGGCGATGTAATGAATTTTGAAATGGCTATGGAATTAGCCGAAGCCGAAGGTATCAAGACAGCCAAGGTGATAACCTGTGATGATGTCGCCGTTATGAACAGTACTTACACGGTAGGTCGGCGCGGCATTGCCGGTACGGTGTTTGTGCATAAAATAGCGGGCGCGGCTGCGGAAGCCGGCCTTGACCTTGCTGCCGTACAAAAAATTGGTGAAAAAGTCATTGCCAACACACGCTCTATGGGCATCGCGCTTACGCCATGCATTGTCCCCGAAGCCGGCAAGCCGGGCTTTACCCTTGCTGATGATGAACTGGAAATAGGGCTTGGTATTCATGGCGAGCCTGGTGTTGTGCGCGGCAAAATCAAAAAAGCCGATGAACTTACCGCTGAAATCCTTGCAAAAATTCTTGCCGACAATCCTATCAAACAGGGAGATGAAGTGGCGCTGCTGGTGAACGGGCTTGGCGGAACGCCGCTTATGGAACTTTTTGTTATAAACCGCGCAGCGCATGAAATTCTAAAAGGCAACGGCGCAAAAGTCTTGTGGACTAATGTAGGCAACTACATGACAGCCATCGAAATGGCCGGCTTCTCTCTTTCCGTGCTTAAACTTGATGCGGAACTTAAAAAATTCCTTGACGCAAAAGCCGACACGCCGGCTTTTAAGGTTGTCTAGGACACTGATTTATTTCAGTTCTCCGGTAAACCTTTAATTTCAGGCTTGCCGGAGAGCCGATATAACCGGTATTACCATAAGGGTTGAAACAATGACCAATATTGAAAAAACAATTTCTATTATTAGCGCAATAGATAAAACTATAAGCGAAAACAAAGAATACTTGAGCAGCCTTGACCAAGCGATAGGTGATGGCGACCATGGCTTTAATTTGGCACGCGGATTCGAGGCTGTAACGGCAAAATTAAAGGCATCGCAGCCTTCTTCTATTGGGGACGTGCTAAAAACAACAGCGATGGCTCTCATTTCTACGGTAGGAGGCGCTTCGGGGCCGCTTTATGGCACGCTTTTTCTAAAGATGGCTACAGCACTTGCGGATAAAACCGAAACCAGTCTGGACAGTTTTGTTTCCGCCTTTAAGGCCGGTATCGACGGAGTAAAGGAACGAGGCAAGGCAGTTTTGGGCGAAAAAACAATGCTCGATGTGCTTATTCCTGTAGGCGAACTTCTTGAAAAAGAGTCTATGCAGGGTACGCCGGGGAAAGAGGCTTTAGCCAAAGCAGCGGCGCTTGCTGAAAAATGCCGGGACGAAACCAAAGACCTTCTTGCCACAAAAGGCCGCGCTTCCTACCTTGGTGCGCGCAGCCGCGGGCATATTGACCCCGGAGCCGCTTCAGCATACCTTATGATAAAAGTGATAGCGCAAAGCTTGAACGCATAGGGAAGCACTGATTAAATTCAATCAAGGATTTAATCAGTGTAGCCATAGGAATTGTAATGGTAACGCTTATACTTCTTTCACATAGCCGGAAAATAGTCGAAGGCATAGCCGAACTTGCCGCAGAAATGGCGGCCGGTACACCGGTTGTTCCGGTCGGCGGAAGCGCGGCAGGAACGCTCGGTTCAGATTTTGACCGCACCCATGCCGCATTTGAAACCGCCGCCGCACAGGGCGAAGTAGTTGTTCTTGCTGATTTAGGCTCGGCAAAAATGACCGGCGAGATGGCCCGCGAAGCGCTCTCTCCTGAATTGCAAGAACGCATTTTCCTCAGTGATGCGGCCATTGTCGAAGGCGGCCTCGCCGCTGCCGTTTCAATAGCCGGCGGCTCTAACGCCCGCGATACTCTCGATTCGCTTAAAGAATACCTGCTAGACAAATAAAAACAGAGTAGTTGGCTTTTCCCCAAAACTGAAGTTTTGGGGAAAAGCGGTTTAACACCTTACCCTGCCAGCCGCTTCTCTATCGCGCTAAGTTGGTCGTTCAATTCAGCGGGAAGTTTCGCGCCGAATTTGGGGTAGTGGTTGGCGCGGACATC